>CAYXXW010000241.1:0-4844 GCA_964469115.1 uncultured Melioribacteraceae bacterium | reverse complement strand
ATTATAATCTTGATAATTTATTTTACCAATCAAAATAAAACTGTCACTATCAAATTTAATAATATTTCTAACCATTATGCTAGGTATATCCAGTTCCCACAAAACTTCACCCAAAGGATCTCTTTTAATTATGGAATAGTGGCTAATATAATATCTTGAAGTAATAGTACAACCCTCATCAATCTCAATAACTCCAACAAGATTTTGGTCATAGAAATCTTCAACATACCATTGTAATGATCCATAAGAATCAAATTTTGCCAATAATCCCCATGTATCTTCTCCCCCCCATGGGTCAGTATAAAAAATCCTTGCGACTAATGCAAAACTTTCATCCTCAAATAATGCAATGGTAGGTCTAATATGTGCATAATCACCACCAAAATTGCCATGATTAACTTCCCAAATTATTTCAGCAGATAAGAATAGATTACAGGTGATAATTATGACAATGATAATACATCTCATTATATTCTCCTTAAGCTGCCACTAACGTCCCGCGTGTGCTGTGAACCATAACTGACACGCTTGTTAGCAGCATCTTTCATTTCAGCAATAAGCATTTCTTAACTAATTCCACCTTACTATCCACATATAGCTTGTAAAGATAAACACCTGAGCTTACTTTCTTCCCAGCAACATCTTTCCCATTCCAGACAATTGAATGCTCTCCTGCAGAGATTTGATCGTTTAGAAGCGATATTATCTTCTGGCCTTTAATATTGTATATCACAAGATCAACAGTACTTTCTTCCAAAATTGAGAAAGAAATTGTAGTTGATGGATTGAAAGGATTTGGGTAATTCTTAAGAATATTGCAATGAATTGGATGAACTTTGTAGTCTTCAACATACACTGGCAACCATCCTGAAACATTAGGCCCACCATATGCACCCATGTCATTAGTTATTGTACCATTAGCCGGATAAAGCGCGTATCCTGGATTAAAGGGATCTTCTGGATCACGAAAAATGAAACCTGCATGACCAGCATCAATGCAAGGAGAATCTACCTGAAGAGAAAAAGGAAATTCACCTGAAGCAACAAACAATGGATTTTCGTTTATATTACATTCTAGCCAGTTCAATGTCCCATTATTTACAACAATTCCGTCTTCTCCACCTTCAATATCAGAAAATGAAATTGATATTTCACTTGGGAATGAGTCTTCATATAAATAAATTTCTTGTGGAGTATCATTATAGAAAATACAATTCAGTAATTCCTGATTTGCATCAAATCTACTGTAAATTCCTCCTCCACTATTGGCATTATTATTTACGATTGTAATATTCTCAAAATAAGAATTAGCACGCCAAGTATATATACCACCACCATAATAAATTGCTGAGTTGTTGCTAATTACTACATTTTTTAAATCAGAATTTGTAAAACTTCCTAAACCTAATCCTCCACCACTACGAGATGAAGTATTATCTTTTATTGATCCATTTACTATTTCAATAGATGAATACTCATCACTCAAAATACCGCCACCACTATCATAAGATGTAGAATTACCTGTAATTGTAATGTTATTCATAGTCAAGTTCGAATACCACTCGCAGAAGATTCCACCACCTGATGAAGCTGAATTACTTGTTACACTAATATGATTAAAACTCGGATTGGACATATAACAATAAATTCCACCACCAGATCCATTAGGAGAAAAAGCAAATCCATTAGTAATAGTAAGGTGTTCAATTGAAAACATACTGTCATTTCTCGCATATATTAGTTTTCTTAAATTATCTCCATCCAGTATCGTAAATAATTCGTTTTCTCCAATGATCGAAATATTACTTTTGCAATTAAGTGGAAAATGCTCTCCTGATAAATTAGATGAATATGTTCCATTTGATAGAAAAATTTTATGTTGATCTTCTGAATTAATTTTTGTTAGTGCAAAACTAATTGTCTGTAAAGGGTCATCAGAATTTAATCCGCTATTTGTATCTGAACCACTGGGATTAACATATAAGTCATTCTGAACTTGTTCAATTTTTGAATTTTCAATATCAAAAGTAAAATGATTAAGAGGGTACACCGAGTATTCATCCGGTTGAATAATTGTGAATGTATCTACTACTACATTTATGACAGTTCCAGCTTGATCATATAGATCATTTCCTAAACCTGCGTAATTGAGAAATATGTTACAACGGTTTTCAGTATCAAAATTCAGACTGGAATTCCTTGTATAAATTCCACCGCCTTTAGTTGCAGAATTTTCTTTTATCGTTACATTCTCTAAAATTGGTGGATAAGAATATCTATAATAAATACCTCCTCCTTGATCTGCAGAGTTCTCAAATATTTTTACATTCAGCAAGCTCAAGCTACAAAAATCTACGCAGTAAAGCCCCCCACCATTGTATTTCGCAGAATTATTGTTTATTGAAACATTCTCCAAATTGGAGTTGCAGTTACTTTCGTAATAGCAACCACCGCCATAAAGAGCTGTATTACTTGAAATTAATGAATTAATTATAACAGGACTTGAATCAAACATACAGAATAATCCACCTCCCAATCCTGCGCCATATGCATGATTATTTACAACTATTAAATTTTCTAAAATCGGATTTGAGTTATTCTCACATGAAATTCCCCCTCCATAACCAGCAGTATTTTCTGTAACTACCAAGTTCTTTAATTTTGGGGAAGAATTATTAATGCATTTAATACCACCACCTCTAGCATAAAAACCAGAACCATTCCTTATTGTGAAGCCACTTAAGATTGAGTTTGAGTTTTCAGCATTCATGAAAACAACAACACTTCCTATACTATCTCCATCAATGATTGTCTGAGATATGTATGTCGTATCTTGAGTAGTACAAAAAAGTGAAGCTACCGTAATATTCTTACCAATGAAATTGATATTTTCAAAGTATGTATCAGGTTGGACTAAAATAGTATCAGTATTTACTGCAACATTAATTCCAGCTTGAATTGATGGTTGGTCAGCGGGAATA
Organism: uncultured Melioribacteraceae bacterium; assembly: GCA_964469115.1. Taxonomy (GTDB): domain Bacteria; phylum Bacteroidota; class Ignavibacteria; order Ignavibacteriales; family Melioribacteraceae. Next base: position 1,863 of record CAYXXW010000241.1, on the reverse strand, counting down.
TTTATTATTATTGCTGTTAGATTCAAAACAAGAAGTAAGCTGAATGAAAAGACTATTTTTTTCAAATTATCCTCCATATACATTAGTTGCTGCTAATGTACCGCGTGTGCTGTGAAAATTAACTGACACGCTTGTTACACGAATCATTTTAAAACTTAATCCCAGTTAAGAAATCAACGGAATTATTCTTTACAGTTAATAATTCTGTTTCATAAGAATTTGTGAATGATGGTGAAAACCTTATTTCAAAAAGAAAATTATAGGATTCCCTGAGATTTAATTCATAGCCTAATCCAATCGACCCACCAAAATCGAAGCTTTCAAAATCATCGTAAACTTCATCAAATAGGTTGTCTTCACTTTTATAACCAATCAATATATCAATTCTTGGACCTATTATGAGGTAAGGCAATTTAATTGTTGTATTATATGTTAACTCTCCAAGAAATAGAAGTGACAAATATTCGACTCTATTTTTACAATCAAGTGTACCCAGATTGTTACCATTCTCATCATAATGATCAATTTCATAAATCATACCTTTTTGAACATAATTAAGTTCAATAATTAAATCAATATTGGATTCTTTAAATAGCCCTATGGATGGACCAAGAATTAATCCATAATGCTTTTCTAAGTCTAAACTAATTTCGTTGGAATTGATGTCATAGATGCTATAGTCAAAATCTTGATTCGCTATTACAAAACCAGTTTTAAAACCATAAGATAAATTCAATTGAGCATTTAAAATTGTGAATCCCAAAATAACAATCACAAACAACGCTAATTTTTTCATTTTTTCTCCAGATTTCACTTTATAGATTTAAGATCTGTTTTGGACAAACTTCGTCCACGTTACTTACACTAAAAAACCATTATACTACTTCCGACTTTTATAATTCAATAACTTCTGCTCAATCTAATTCTGTATTTCGTGTAACGGGGCGAGCGTGTGTTGCGTGTGAAAGAAGATTTATCTTATTTAACTGACGCAAACACGTATGATAGGCGAAGTTCGCTGAGCCTAGCATGCGGGTTACACGCTCGCCCCGATAGGCAAAAGAGCGAAGCGAATTTTGCCTATCATATGTACGCTGCGCCAATTTAAAATGTATACATAACTAACCTATAGTTATAATAAAAAGGTATACAATAACTTTTTTCTTGTGGTTATCGTGTACCTGCTATTTCAGTCAAATTCTTGAAATTAACTTACTTCAATATATACAATATAATGATATCTGATCAGGAATTCTTTTCTATTGCTTTTAACTAAAATGCCACTATCTAGGATCTTTGTTACAGTTCCAGTAATGGAATCCATTGTTCTTCCACTGTTTTGAGCAGTAAAGTTAATAGTTACTTCCTTATCTTTGAAGATGTTATAATCTGATTTAAGATCTTCTGCAAAAATTGGTGTAATCATTATCAGGATAAGTATAAAGATTGATAAATTTTTCATTTTTTCTCCAATTGCCTTTGTTTAAATTTTAATTCACGTAATCAATGTTCAATTTGATCTTATCTAAATTCTTTAATACAAAATCGAATTTGTTTAATTTATAATTGATTGTCAATCAGATAATTTACTTCACACTATCAAATAAATATTTGACTAAAATACAGGGAAAAATTTTCTCCATTCAATGAAGAAAAAAAATAGAGCTCAGGAATTACGGAAAATAATCCAATACAGCATGTTGGGCATCACCATGATAGTTGTGGCGTTGCTGATTGGTGGTGTATGTACAAGTGCACATGGTTTTTGTCCCTATTCCAGTATCTGTTTTGGTGCTATGTTTCTAAAGCCTGGTTTCGCAAAATTGTTATATCCCATCTCTGTAATTCTGGGACTTCTTATCG
>CAYXXW010000240.1:0-4853 GCA_964469115.1 uncultured Melioribacteraceae bacterium | reverse complement strand
AAGGAATATTCCCAATAATTTTGATTGGAAAATCTATATTGAGTGATCGTAATTCAAACTTAATAAAATCAGCCTCAATTAAATTTAACTTAGGGAAGCTATTTTTGAGCTCAAAGATCACACGACTATCAATTTCCACAGCAGTAAGATTTTTAATGGCTCTAAATAATTCATTCGTTATAAATCCTTTCCCCGGTCCAATTTCTAATACGGAATCAGTAGTAACTAAATTTAGGGTCTGAATCATTTTCTGAACGATGTTTTTATCAATCAGATAATTCTGACCAAATTTTTTTAGCGGTTTTATTCCCATAACTTTAAAAACATTGATTTTTTTATAATTTAATCAGAAAAAAATATTAATTTCAAATCAAAATACTAATAAAAAACTATTAGGAGTTAAATTTGAAAAAAGAATTTGTAATTACAATCGATTTAGGCGGAACTAAAATATTAACTGCTCTAATCAATAAAAAAAAGCAAATTGTTGATCGTGTGAAAATGCCGACCGATGCGAACAAGGGTCCGAAATTTATTGTTGAGTGTATTGCAAAATCGGTAAAAGAGTTAATTGAAAAAACAAAGATCAGCGAAAAAAGGATTAATGCATTATCGCTTGGAGTTCCGGGTACAGTAAATCCTAAAAGCGGGATTATTTCGGTTGCACCTAATTTGAATGTAAGAAATTTTAACATTAAGAAAGAGTTGCAGAAATACTTCAAAATACCCGTATTCTTAGAAAATGATGTTAACATGGCCGGATTGGGAATTAAAATTTTTGAATACAATAATAAAGTTAATAATATGCTTGTTGTTTTTGTCGGTACCGGCATTGGGGGTGCACTATTCTTTGACGGTAAACTTTATAGAGGCTCTTCATTTTATGCCGGCGAGATTGGTCACATGAAAGTTAACTCTGACGGTTCCTTCAGTACTGATCCAAAAAGTGCAACTTTTGAAAATATTGCCAGCAGAACTGCAATTGTTAACTCAATAATTCAAAAATCTTCATCAACCAAAACTTCACTTAAAAATATAATTGATGCCGAAGAGAAAATAAAAAGTAAAACTCTTGCCAAAGCATTAAAAAATAAGGATGAACTAGTTACGGAAGAGATGGAAAAAGCTTGCGATACAATTGGAACTGTGCTTGGCAGTTTAACAACTTTATTAAATCTTGATACAATTGTACTCGGTGGGGGAGTTGTTGAAGCTAATGAGAAATTTATGCTGACCAGAATTAAAAAATCTTTTTCTGATACAGTTATTGAATCAGCAGGAAAAATTGTAAAGATAACAGCGACTAAATTAGGTGATGATGCACCTCTTTACGGCGGTATGGCTTTAGCAGAAGAATTCCTTAATAAATAAAAAAATGAAGAAATTTATATTACTTTTTTATTTATTCCTTTTTGTTTCTTGTTCTCAGCGGAATGATAAAGAACAAAAAATTTTTATCTCAGTAGATTACTGGGGAAAATATTTTACTAATTCTGAAGTTGAAGGAACATTCGTTTTAACAAAATTAAATTCAGATTCATTATTAGTTTTCAATCCCAAGAGGGCGAAAAAAGCATTTCTGCCGGCATCAACCTTTAAGATTCCAAACTCGTTGATTTCGCTTGAAAGCAAAGTAATTGCTGATGAAAATGAAATTATTAAATGGGATGGTGTAAAAAGGTTTTATGATAAATGGAATGCAGATCAAAATCTTAAATCAGCGATTAAATATTCTTGTGTCTGGTTTTATCAAGAATTAGCAAGAAGAGTTGGCAAGGAAAAAATGCAGTTTTATCTGGACACTCTAAATTATGGAAACAGTAAAATGGGAGCTGATGTTGACAAGTTTTGGTTGGAAGGGGATTTGAAAATTTCTGCAGTTGAACAAATCGAGTTTCTTACACAATTCTTGAATCGTGATTTACCTTTTTCTGATAGAAATTTTGATATTGTTGAAAAAATATTGCTGGTTGATTCTACTGAAAATTATAGACAGTTTGCTAAAACTGGTTGGGGAGGAGATGACAACAATCAAGTTGGCTGGTATGTTGGATTTGTAAAGAATAATTCCGGGACTTCGATATTTGCATTAAATATTCATATTAAATCGGACAAAGATGCCGAGCAAAGAAAATTAATTACAAATGAAATTTTAAAGCAAGAAAATATTATCAGGTAATTATTCCCAATTAATTTTCAGGAAAAGAAATTTTCTATCTTTTTATTATATTTTCTAATCTTTCTGTTTATTTATTTCTTCCATTACTCGTTCCAATTCATCATGAATTATTGCCCATTCATCATAGGTTTGTGCGAGCTCTGTTTTAACTTGTTCATATTCAATCTTGTTCTGTTTCGCAAGTGTCGGATTTGAGTAAACCTCTTCTTTTGCAAGATTTGTTTCAAGCTGAAGTTTTCCAATCTCTAATTCTTCAATTTTGATTTCTAAGTTATTGATTGAACTCTTCATTTTTTTTGTCGCTAAATGTTCATGCTGTCTTCTTTCGGCCTCTAGTCTTTTTTCATCTTTTCTGTTAAACTTTTTAGTTTCATTCTTTTTTATTTCATCAAATTCCGTTTCATCGAACTCTTGACTCTTTCTTAGGTAGTAATCAATTCCTCCAACAAATTCCTTAATATTTTTATTTCTTACTTCAACTACTTTTGAAACTATCGGTTCAAGAAAATCAATGTCATGAGAAACAATTATTAAAGTTCCATTAAACTCCATTAAAGCATTTTGTACAATTTTTTTTGATTCAAAATCTAAATGGTTTGTTGGCTCATCTAATATTATAGTATTTGCTTTTGTAAGCAAAACTTTTGCTAATGCAACTCTACTTTTTTCTCCGCCCGAAAGGACTTGAATTTTCTTAAATACATCTTCACCATGAAAGAGAAAAGCTCCCAAAACTGTCCTAAGTTGTCCGGTAGTATTCTCTGAGTCACTTTCGGCAATTTCTGTTATTATATCATTTCCAACATTCAGGTTATCAACCACATCTTGGGCATAAAATGAAACCAAGGTGTTATGACCAAATTCAACATGCCCTAAAGTAGGCTCTAATCGGTTTGAAATTATTTTTGCTAAAGTAGTTTTGCCCGCACCGTTTGGTCCGACAAGAGCAATTTTTTCTCCTCTTTCGATTTGGAAATCTACATTTTGCAGCACCAAATTATCTTCATAGGATTTTGATAGACTTTTTACCTTAATTGGAATAATTCCACTTGGCTTAGTGTCAAAAAATCTAAATCTTATTTTGTTTTCACTATCTGATAATTGAATTCTTTCTATTTTTTCAAGCTGTTTTACCCTACTCTGTACTTGTTTTGCTTTTGTGGCTTTATATCTAAAACGCTCAATAAACTGCTCTGTTTGTTTTATCTTTTTTTGCTGATCAGCGTATTCTAATTTTAATCTTTCGGCACGTTCATTCTTGAAAGTTAGATAATCGTTATAGTTGCCTTTGTAAAAAGTTACATTATTGTTATAGATTTCTAAAGTCTTGCTGCAGATATTATTCACAAAATATCTATCGTGACTAACCAAAATAATTGCCCCGCTGAAAGATTTTAGAAATTTAACTAACCATTGCAATGAATCAATATCAAGATGATTTGTTGGTTCATCAAGCAGAAGTATATCATTTTCGGAAATTAAAATTTTGGCAAGCTCAACTCTCATCTGCCAGCCGCCGGAAAGCTCTGATGTTTTCTTATCGAAATCATCTTCTAAGAATCCAAGCCCCATAAGAATTTTTTCAATTTTAGAATCTATCTCATAGTAACCGAGTTTTTCTTTCTTATCGTTTAATTCACCTAATTTTAGAACTAACTTATCATGATCTTCTTTTGACAAATTAAGATCTTCTAACTTTAAGTTTATTTCTTTTTCCGAATTAATAATCTCGTTAATAAAATCAATCGAATTTTTAACTTCATCGAAAATTGTATTGTTGGTTTGCGAAACAAGTTCTTGGGGGAGATAACCAATCCTTATACTCTTCATGAACTGAACTGATCCGTCTTCTTGGGCTTGCTGACCAGAAAGTATTTTTAGGAACGTAGATTTTCCTGTTCCGTTCGAACCAACCAAAGCAATTCTATCGTTTGGTGAAATTTTTAAGTTTACGTTTTCAAAAAGGTAAAAACCGGTAAACTGAACTGAGAGATTTCGAATATCGATCATAGAGCAAAAATACTATTTTTTTATGACCGCAAATTTTGCATGGCCAACTTCGTTTGCTTCGGAATCGAATGCAACCACTAAATACACACCGCTTGCTATTTGTCTTCCGTTAAAATCTCTGCAATCCCAATAAGTAGTTTTGCCGCCAATCGCTCTAAACTCATTAATTAAGTTTCCGGAAATATCTAAAATTTTTATTTCGGAATTTTCAATCAGTCCATCAATGATAATGTTAGTGTTAGTTGTAACGCTCAATGCAACGGGATTTGGATAGACAAATAACTCGGAATAATTTTCATTTGGTTCATTGAACATTGTTGAAATTGCAGTAACGCCAAAGTCAGTTCCGGCATAAACAATTCCGTTTTTTTTATCCATTGCCAAACTTTTAATATTATCAGAAGGAAGCGGGGAATTTGATTTATTATAATTGGCTAGTAGAAAAGAACCATCAGAACTTGTCAAGAAGATTCCTTTTTCGGTCCCAAACCATTTTTGATTAAGTGGATCAACCACAAGACAGTTAATTGTTTGCTGTCGCATAGCAAAATATTGATCCCCCCTTACAAAAGAGGGATCAGAAGTATTTGGGATTACATCTACGCCAATACTTGTTCCAATAATTAACTCACCAAATTTGTCAATCGCCAAGGCTCTAACGTCT
>CAYXXW010000239.1:0-4862 GCA_964469115.1 uncultured Melioribacteraceae bacterium | reverse complement strand
AGAAAACATTTTCTGTCTATGGTGTTAATCATGTAATGGGAAATGTAATGGATAGCCATGACAAGAATAGATTTATGGCTTTTGCTGATGGTGATTTAGATGCAAGTGAATGGAGCGCAGTGGAGCAAGGCTGGAATAATCCGCCGGTTGTGGATGACCCGAAAAGTTATAAGAAGCTTATTTTATATATGGCTTACATGAATACAATCCCAGGTTTGCCTGTAGTTTATTACGGCAGTGAATTTGGAATGAGCGGTGCTTCAGATCCCGATAATAGAAGAATGATGAGATTCAATGAGCAACTAAGTAAGGATGAAAATAATACTTTATTGGATGTTCAAAAAATAATTAACCTTAGAAAAGAGCATACTGCATTACGCCATGGTGATTTCTATACTCTTATAGCCGATGAAAATATCTATGCTTATATCCGTTCTGATATGAATGAGAGATTATTGGTCGTTTTAAATAAAAGTAATGAAGTAAAGGAAATAAAAATCGATCTTCCAACAAATTATTTTGTTACTGTTATAGAGGATCTTATAACTAAAGAAAATTATGCATACGAAAATAATTTATCTATAGATGTTGCCAACATGGGCTGGCGGATATTTAAATTGTCAGACTAATAATTCTTTAAATTGAGCTAGTGATTATGTATGCTTTTTTTTAACTGTTGGTTAGTAACTCAAGCTCACTATTTGCAAATTTATTAATTGCTTCTTCAGCAGTCATTTTTCTTGCTAAATATATTTTAGTATTTGGTGTATTTCAAATACCAAATGAATGCAGACCAATACTTCCCACTAGGAAAGTGTCAATTCCTTTATTTATTGCATCAATAAGTGTCGTATGTTTTTCGTCGTGTACCGAATTTGAAACGACTTCATAATTTTCACTATCCGAATCGTATATTATATAATTTTAGGCGTGTCCAAATCTTTTAGTAACCATTCCGATTAGCTCTGGTGTATCAGTTACAATAAATATTTTCATCATGAATCCTATAAAGTTTATAATTATCTCATATTGTATGATGAAGAATTGTTTAAAGTGATTTCGTACATTGTATATTATTTTAGAGTATAAAACATCATAAAAATAGACTAATTTTATGATATAAATTTATGACTTTTAGTAGGAGATGTATTATGAATATTCAAGGCATTGAGTTTAGAAATAACTTCTTTATGGCTCCGGTTAAAACTGGCTACAATAATGGGAATGGAGAAATAACAGAAAGGCATTTAGCATTCTGGGAAGCTAGATCCAAACATGTTGGAGCTGTTATTCCAGAACCGTTTTATTTAGATAAAAATGTAAGAGAACTTCCAACTCAGATTGGCATCGCGGATGATAGTCAAATTGAAGATCATAAAAAATTAGTGGCGGTAATTCAAAAGAATGGAGCAAAGGCTGTAGCTCATATTAATCATCCGGGTAGAATGTCAAATCCAAAATTACCTGGTAATATCTATGTTTCAGCTTCGGATGTGCAATGTCCGAATGGTGGTCCAAAACCAAAAGAATTAACTATTGCAGAAATAAAGGAAGTACAACAATTATATATTGATGGATCAGTTCGGGCCGAGAAAGCTGGTTATGATTTACTAGAAGTTCAATTTGGATTAGGGTATTTAATTTCTCAGTTCATCTCACCCAATACAAATCTAAGGACAGATGAGTATGGCGGAAATTTAGATGCTAGAATGAAATTTGGTTTAGAGCTTTTAAGAGGTATTCAAGAGAAAGTAAAACTACCAATTATTGTTCGCATAAGTGGTGATGAAATGCATCCCGATGGTATGAATATAAACGATACTTTAGAGATTATTAGGCTTTTAGAAAATGAAAAAATTGCTGCTTATCATGTAACAGCGGGTAATGCCTGTTTGACACCCCCTTGGTATTATCAGCATCATTTTATACCAAAGGGTAAAAATTGGGAGATGGCAAAGAAAATTAAATCGGTAGTAAATATTCCAGTAATTACCGTCGGACAAGTAAATGAATTCGAAGACATTGAAAAAATATTTAATGATGAATATGCAGACTATATTGCATTAGGTCGCTCACTTATTGCTGATCCAGATTTTGTTGGTAAATATTTGGAGGATAAAAATGAAAGCTACCGACCTTGTTCTGCGTGCTTAACCGGATGTTTGGGAAGAGTGAAAATTGGTCAAGGGTTACAATGTGAAATAAATCCGCTTGTTGGAAGAGAACTGGAAGCGCTTACATTGGCAGAAGATAAAAGGAACTATGCAGTTGTTGGTGGTGGTTTGGCTGGAATGGAATCAGCATTAACGTTGACAAAAAGAGGTCATAAAGTAACCTTATATGAGAAGAATCAACTTGGTGGTCAATTTGTTTACGCTCCAAAACCATCTCAAAAGGGATCACTTCAAAAGCAAATTGATTTTTATTTGAATGAATTAGAAAATGCACATATTATGAAGAAGGAAGTATCTGCAGAAGATTTAGTTAACAATTATGATGGAGTAATAATAGCAACGGGTTCAGAGCTTTTTGTTCCTCCAATTCCCGGATTAAAAGATTATTTTTGGGTCGAAATTCTAGATGACGAGAATATGCCTAGGAATAAAAATGTTTTAGTTATTGGAGGTGGTTTGATAGGTGTTGAAATTGCTAACACATTAGTTGATTATTATAATAAAGTTAAAATTATCGAACTTTTTGATGACATTGCGCGTGATATGGAATTGATAACTAGAAAATTAAATTTGATGAAACTGAAGAAAAACAATGTTGAAATCTATACAGAAACCAGAGTAACCTCAATTGATGGAACAACTGTAAGGGCAGAAAAAAGAGATGAAAATAATGAAAAGTTTAAGTTTTATAATATCGACGTGATTGTGCTCGCAACAGGGATGAAGCCCGTAAATAAATTAGCAGAAAGTTTGAAAGATAAAATGCCGGTGTATGTTGTTGGTGATGCAAAAGAAATTGGTGATGCGGTTTCAGCAATTCAAACAGCATATTTTACTTGTAGAGAATTATAGAAATCGGATATATGTCAATCCCTAGAAAAGAAAGAAGAAATTTTATTGCATTTATTTGGCACGCATTCTGGCTTGCTTTAGCAAATACATTTGCAGAGCGAAACACGGTTCTGCCTGGTTTAATTTTATTTGTGGGTGGCTCTCAAGTAGAAGTAGGTTTTCTAACTGCAATAACTATAGGTGTTCCTATTGTTTCTCAACTTGCGTTTGCGGGTTATCTTAGTCAGAAAACTTATAAAAAGAACTATCTTCTTCTTGGAATATATCTAAGAGTTGGGGCATTTCTTGGTACAGTTTGGACTTTAACAAAAACTGATACGATTTCTCCATCGATTATTATTTTACTTGTTTTTTTCTGGATGCTAATATTCTCAGTAAGTGGGGCGTTTGCTGGAGTTTCTTATTCAGATATATTGGGGAAAAGTATAACTGGTGATACAAGAAAAAGATTTTTTGTTTTTCGTCAATTTTTAAGTAGTGTGGGCATTTTAATTTCCGCGTTAATTGCCCGTGCTTTTTTAAAAGGTTTTGACTATCCGATCAATTATATTATAATGTTTTCAGCAGCTTCGGCGATGCTATTTATTGCTTCTTTTGGATTTTCTGCATTAAAGGAAAAACCTACTCTAAAATTTAGAAATGAACGAAATCTAATTCAGGTTTTAAAATCAATTCCTAAAGTGCTTAAAGAAGATACACGTTTTAAAAACTTTATAATACTAATTAATTTAATCCAGCTTCCTTTAACTTTAATTCCATTTATTGTAGTGCTATCAAAAGATAGTTTAGATTTAACAAAAGGGACAATTGGAAATTTTTTATTTTTCCAAATATCAGGAATGATTATTTCAAATCTTTTATGGTCAAAAGTTGTGAAGAAATATTTTTTTAAAGGAGTTGTTAAATTTCTAATAGGATTAGAAATAATTATTCCAATTCTATCTTTAATTGCGGCATATTTAAGTAGTCTGAACTTTTTTTACATAATTTTCTTTTTTGTGGGATTTGCAATGAGTGCATTCAAAATTTCGAATGAAGGAATGTTTTTAGAAATTACTAATGAAACCAATAGAGCGATGTATCAAGGAATAAGTGGTTCGCTAAATATCACTGTTGCGTTTTTCCCTTTGGTCAGCGGACTTTTAATAAGTCATATTGGGTTTGCTCCAATATTTATAGGAGCAAGCGTTTTAGTAGTATTTGCGTTTTTACTTCCAGCAAAAATTAAATGTGGTTCTGATTACACTAAATAGTTGATCTTCTTCCTATTCTTACTTTACTAAATAAATCTCAGTTTGTGGTTTGGATAAATACTCAATTCCATCTTCCTTTACCCATACAATTTCTTCCATTGTAGCAATTCAAAGAGTGTCATTATCAACAGTAATTTCGTTAATTTCATTTCCATTTGTATAATTTTGCCATTGTAAATTTTGTGAAAAGACAAATGAACGGAAAAGAAAAACAATCAGAAAGCAGATTAAGACTACTTTACCATTTATTTTCATCAAACCCTTAACCTATTTTAATAGGACCATTCGTTTTATATCAATAAAATCTACTGTTGTTAACCTATAGAAATAAATTCCGCTGGATAAGCTTGACCCTTCAAATTGAACTTCATAGCTGCCAGTATCCAATTTATTTTATCAAGTAAATCTCAGTCTGTTGCTCCGAAAGATATTCTACTCCATTTTCTCTTACCCACACAATTTCTTCCATTGTCGCAATACCATAGCCCCTTATTGTTAAGCGCGGTTCAATAGTAAAAACATTTCCGACTTCTAAAGGCAGATATGGAAGATTTCCATAACGTTCCCATTTAGGCCCCATCAT
>CAYXXW010000238.1:0-4906 GCA_964469115.1 uncultured Melioribacteraceae bacterium | reverse complement strand
CCGCCGGCAAATAATAATGCATTTGGCGTATCGATTGTTATCTTCGGCGAAAGCTGATCACCAACCTGTGTAATGATAAGATAGTTTGAGACATAAAAATATATCCATAAACCCAACAAACTCATCCAAGCAATTTGTGCAAGGATAAATATAATCACATAGAATACAAATGAATTCTTTTTGAAAATCCTAGTCATAAAATATCTCAATATAAATATCACATTTATAAATGTGAAGTCCAACTCTTCGAATAAAAGTTTTACAATACTTTTACAATTCGATTAAGAAATTAATTGCATTTTAAAATCATCAGGTAAATAAAATTTAGGAGACTTAAAATTGAATATATTAATGGTCTACCCTACATACCCCAATACTTTTTGGAGCTTTAAGCATGCCCTTAAGTTCGTATCAAAAAAAGCAAGTTTTCCTCCATTGGGTTTATTGACAGTAGCTTCAATGCTTCCGAAAAGTTGGAATAAAAAATTAATAGATATGAATACAAAAAAACTAAATGATAAGGATATCATTTGGGCAGATTATGTTTTTATAAGTGCTATGTCAATTCAAAGTGAATCAGCAAATGCAGTAATTGAAAAATGTAAAAATTTGGACACAAAAATTGTTGCTGGTGGACCACTATTTACAAGCAGTTCAGAATATTATGAAAATGTAGACCACTTAGTTCTAAATGAAGCGGAAATTACACTTCCAAAATTTTTAGAGGATTTAGAAAAAGGCACTCCAAAACATATTTATTCATCTGAAGATTGGTCGGTTATTACCTCTGCACCTCTACCAATGTGGGAACTTGTAAAAAGTAACGATTATTCTTCAATGAATATTCAATATTCTAGGGGATGTCCCTTTGATTGTGAATTCTGTGATATAACTGTACTTTATGGCAGAAAGCCACGCACAAAAAGTAAGGAGCAAGTGATTTCAGAATTGGATACATTATACTTTACCGGCTGGCGTGGACCAGTATTTTTTGTAGATGATAATTTTATTGGCAATAAATCAAAATTGAAAAAAGAAATTCTTCCTGCAATTATTGAATGGATGAGAAAAAGAAATAATCCATTTTATTTTAATACAGAAGCATCAATAAATCTGGCAGATGATGACATACTTATGAAACTTATGATTGAAGCTGGATTTGAGGCTGTATTTATTGGTATAGAATCTCCTAATGAGGATAGTCTGATTGAGTGCAATAAAAATCAAAATATAAAAAGAGATTTGATTTTAAGTGTTAAGAAAATTCAAGAATTTGGTTTGGAAGTTCAAGGGGGATTCATTGTTGGGTTTGATAATGATCATCCTCAAATATTTGAAGAACTTACAAACTTCATACAGCAAAGTGGAATTGTTACAGCAATGGTTGGTTTACTGAATGCACCCAAAGGAACAAAACTCCAAAAAAGATTGTTTGATGAGGGAAGAATGCAAACCGATTTCACAGGCAACAATACAGATTTTTCTATAAATTTTATACCCCAAATGGACTCGGCACAACTTCTCGAAGGATATAAAAAAGTATTAAAAACAATATATTCGCCTAAATATTTTTACGAACGTGTAATGAACTTTTTAAAAGATTTTGAACCGAAAAAAAAAGCATTTCACCTCAATTCAAATTATATAATGGCTTTGTTCAAATCAATTGTAAAATTGGGAATTTTGGGTGAGGAAAGAACATACTATTGGAAATTGTTTTTCTGGTCACTATTTCACAAACCCCAATTATTCTCATTGGCAATTTTGTTTGCTATATATGGATTTCATTTTAGAAAAATCTCCAATGGGTTGTACTAAAAGTATTCTTTCTTAAAAAAGAAAAGTTTTTAAGTTTATTACCCAAGAGTTATATGGGTTCTTTCCATTTGTAAAATCTTTGATTTTCAAATAATTCCAACCAATATTTTCATTAAATCTACTTTATTATACTACAGTAATAAGAAATATAAATAATGCGGATTTACTAGTGTGCTCCCAAAATAAAAAACTCACAATTGATAGAATTGTAAGACTTTTGCGGACAGAGCGGGATTTGTTGTAAATTAAAAATTAAATAATTTTTATCTTTAAGCCAGCCTTTAGTCAATAATGATGCCCAATAAGTGAACAATAAAAATTATTTTTAATTTTATTGGAAATAAATTTGCATTTATAGATTTATATTCGGACATTTTAGTGTTATTATAATTGATTTGATGTTTAATAAATATTTTCATTGGATACATATATATCTCCAAGTATTTTTTTTTGTATTTTTCTTTGGAGTATTCTATAAAAGACTAAATTCAAAAGGGAGTTTAGTGACGATATTGTATGATTTTGCACTAGGAATATTAAGATTAGTAGTTCATACAATGTTAAAATGATAGAAGGTTTTACATTTGATCAAGGATCTTTGTGTTGGATAATAAATAATTTATAAAACTAAAGAATAAATGAAAAATTTAATAAAAAAGGAATTTTAAAAATGTCTCAACTAGAACAATTAAGAAAATTTACAACCGTTGTTGCCGATACAGGTGATTTTCTCCAAATAAAGAAGTTCAGTCCACAAGATTCAACAACAAATCCATCTCTAATATTAAAAGCGATTGAGATGCCCGAGTATAAGGAAATATTAGATCAAGCGATTACTGAAAAATCAGATAAAGGAATTGATTCTATAATGGATAGAGTGTTAGTGCTATTTGGCGAGAAAATACTTGAGATTATTCCAGGTCGTGTGTCAACAGAGGTAGATGCTCGTCTATCTTTTGATACAAAATCAACTATTGAAAAAGCCAAATCTATTATAGATGATTATAATAAAAAAGGAATTTCAAATGAAAGAGTTCTCATCAAGATAGCCTCAACATGGGAGGGTATTGAAGCTGCAAAGATTTTAGAAAATGAGGGTATTCATTGTAATTTGACATTATTATTTTCTCTTGCCCAAGCTGTAGCTTGCGCAGAAGCAAATGCAACTCTTATATCACCATTTGTAGGCAGAATACTTGATTGGTATAAAGCAAGTGAAGGTAGAGACTATAAACCAAATGAAGATCCGGGAGTTTTGTCGGTTAAGGAAATATATAATTATTATAAGAAATTTGATTATAAAACAGAAGTTATGGGAGCAAGTTTTAGAAATAAAGGAGAAATACTTGAATTGGCTGGGTGCGATCTTTTAACAATTAGCCCTAATTTATTAGCTGAGCTTTCATCGTCGAATGAAATTATCGTAAGGAAGTTACCAGCTGAAGAATCCAAGTTGGAAAATATTGATAGGTTTATTCTCACTGAAAAGAACTTTCGCTGGGAGATGAATGAGGATGCAATGGCTACAGAAAAAACAGCTGATGGTATTAGACAATTTAGTAAAGATATTCGCATATTAGAGGGAATTATAAAAGAAAGATTATCATAATAGTATAAATATTTTATTTAAAAATTGGAAAATGAATAATGAAAAATAGTATCGAACTTAATGAAGATATTGCTCAATTAACATCAAACACAATTAGATTACTTTCTGCCGATGGTGTGCAGAAAGCAAACTCCGGTCATCCGGGAATGCCAATGGGAATGGCAGATTGTGCATATGTATTATGGAATCACTTTTTGAAATTTAATCCATCCGTGCCGAATTGGCCGAACCGAGATAGATTTATTCTATCTCCAGGGCATGGTTCAATGCTTATTTATTCATTACTTCATCTTTATGGTTATGATTTATCAATTGATGATCTCAAAAATTTTCGTCAGTTAGGAAGTAAAACTCCCGGACATCCTGAGTATGGAGAAGTAAAAGGTATTGAAACAACTACTGGTCCATTAGGACAAGGATTTACAAATGGCATTGGAATGGGAATTGCCGCAAAATTGACTGCGGCTAGATTTAATACCGAAGATTATAAGATATTTGGAAATCATAAGATATATGCAATTGTTAGTGATGGCGATTTAATGGAAGGCATAAGCTCCGAAGCAGCATCATTAGCTGGTCACTTAAAGTTAGATAACCTTATATATCTTTATGATTCAAATAAAATAACGATTGAAGGCAATACTGATCTTGCATTTACTGAATCTGTAGAAACAAGATTTAAAGCATTTGATTGGGATACTGTTGTCATTGATGGCCATAACCATTCTGAAATTTATAAAACGATTGAGTCTGTTGGAAAGCATCAAACAAAACCAGTTATGATTATTTGTAAAACTACGATTGGTTGGGGTAGTCCAAACAAGAAAAACACTTCTGGTATCCATGGTTCTCCGTTGGGACCGGAAGAAATTCTAAAAACAAAAGAGAACTTAGGTTTCCCAATAGATAAGGAATTTTATGTTCCAAATGCTGTCACTTCTGATTTACAAAAAGTAATTGAGCAAAAAAAAGAAGAGTATAACGGATGGGAAAGGAAATATTCTGAGTGGAGAAATAAGTATTCTGAAAAAGCTAAAGAGTATGATGTGTATTCTTCAAAGTTAATTCCGGATAATTTAGAAGAAGAATTAATATCAGTTCTTCCAACAGAAGCAAAAGCAACAAGAGTAATATCCGGTAAAGTGATGCAAAAAATTGCTGAACTGATTCCTAATTTTATCGGTGGTTCTGCGGATTTAAAACCCTCTACTAATACTTATCTTGACGATTATAAATCTATTCAAGCGGATGATTTTAGTGGAAGAAATTTTCATTATGGTATTAGGGAGCATGCAATGGGTTCTATTAATAATGGAATTGCATTATATGGTTCTTATATCCCATTTGGTTCAACATTTTTAGTTTTCTCTGATTATATGAGACCAGCGATCCGCTTGGCTGCAATCATGAAAATACAAAATTTGTTCGTCTTTACTCATGATAGTGTATTTGTTGGCGAAGATGGACCTACTCATCAGC
>CAYXXW010000237.1:0-4942 GCA_964469115.1 uncultured Melioribacteraceae bacterium | reverse complement strand
TAAAACAAAAGAAATTGTCAAGGAACATCTTGCAAAAATGGAATGGATTGTTGACAGTTTAAAGAGCGATTAATCATTTCAATCAGCTAAACTCAATTCAAAATAATTCCTTAACTTTACAATTCTAAATTATAGGATAAATAATCTGAGTTAATTCTTGAATTTTAAAAGTGAAATAGAACAAATAAACTTCTTAAAAGATATCTCCGCTTTTGCTGATAAACATTCTATTGAAATATTTATTGTTGGTGGTTTTGTTAGGGACATTATCCTTGAAAGAGAAAGATCAGAAATAGATTTTTTAATAATTGGTGATGGACCGAGTTTTGCAAAAAGTCTAGCTGATGAATTTAATATAGAAAATGTAAATATCTTTAAGAATTTTGGAACTGCTCATTTCAGGTACAAGGACTTCGATTTGGAATTTGTGGGAGCACGCAAGGAATCCTACAAGAGGAGCAGTAGAAATCCTGAAGTAGAAATTGGGACCTTTGAAGATGATATAAATAGAAGAGACTTTACAATTAATACGCTTGCAATTTCTCTTAATAATGATTCATTGGGTGATTTGGTTGATAAGTTTAATGGGTTTGACGATATTCAAAATCGTATTATCAAAACTCCTCTAAATCCTAATGAAACTTTTAATGACGATCCTCTTAGAATTATGCGTGCTTTTCGGTTTGCATCTCAATTAAATTTTGAAGTGGATAATTTAATTTTGGAAGCCGCAGAAAATCTTTCTGAAAGATTAAAGATTGTATCCCAAGAAAGAATTACTGATGAATTTTTGAAAATATTAAAATCAGAGAAGCCTTCAATTGGTCTAAAATTAATGCAGAATACCACTGTAATGAATGTTGTGTTCCCGGAGATTGCTAATTTAGAAGGAATTGAGCAGAGAAAAGACTTCCACCATAAAGATGTTTTTCTTCACACATGCCAAGTAGTGGATAATATTTCCAAAGTTAGAGAAAATGTTTGGCTTCGATTTGCCGCTTTGGTTCACGATATTGCTAAACCGCAAACGAAAAAATTTGTAGATGAAATCGGCTGGGCATTTCATGGGCACGAGGAATTGGGAGCACGAATGATGAAGAAAATTTTTGCCAATTTAAAACTCCCTTTAACAAAATTGAATTATATAGAAAAGTTGATAAGAATGCATTTACGCCCAATAGCTTTAGTTTCGGAGAACGTAACAGATTCTGCTATAAGAAGGTTAAGTGCGAATGCCGGAGAAGATCTTGACGATTTAATTACATTATGCCGTGCTGATATTACCAGTAAAAATCGATCAAAGGTTTCAAAATATCTAAATAACTATGATATTGTTATGCAGAAAGTAAAGGATGTTCAGGAAAAGGATAATTTACGAGCATTCCAATCACCTGTAAAAGGTGATGAAATAATGAGTATTTGTAATTTGAAACCGTCTAAAAAAGTTGGTGAAATAAAAACTGCAATTGAAGAGGCAATCCTGGAAGGAAAAATACCTAATACTTATGAAGCTGCCATCCAGTATATATATGAAATAAAAGAAGAAATTTTAGGAAACAGATAGTTAAAATTACTATTTTAAAGGATGAATAAATTTATTATTTGAGTAGTAAAATTATTTTAAAATAGAAATTTAAATTTCGAGACACTTTTAGAATTTAGAATTGTATAAAACAAAATCTATTTTTTGTTGATGAAAATGTAACTTTTCAAAATTGTCTTCGTCCTAAGTTTATATAATAAATTTTTAATCTTAAAATTCAGAAAAATGAGGAGTATCCATGAAGCGAATGTGGATTTTAATGGTATTGTTGTTTTTATCGAGTAACTTAATCGCTCAAACTACACTAACACTTGAAGAAGCAATTAGTATAGCACTTCAAAGAAATTCAAATTTAATTAAAGGTAAAAATGCACTTATGGTAGATAAAGCCAGTATTAAAAGTGCATATGGTGATTTACTCCCAAATTTTGGAGTAAGCGGAAGTTGGGGGTGGACAAGGTTAATAGATGATGGAGGAGAGCCAATTTATTTTGAAGGGTATGAATTAGAAACTCAACCTACAGATAATCAATCAAGAAATTATTCTGTTTCTGCTGGTGGTAGCATTACTTTATTTGATGGTCTAGCTAATTACGCAAGAATTGCTCAGTCGGAAAATGATTTAAAATCAGCTCAGTTTACTTTGGATAAGTTAAAGCAAGATATAGTTTACACTACCACATTTTATTATTATGGTGTTATTAGCACTGGTGAATTGGTTAAGGTTAGAGAAGAAAATGTAAAGTTTAATGAAAAATTGTTAGAAACAATTAAAGAAAGGAATAGACTCGGTTCAATTCCAATAGCAGATGTTTATACGCAACAAGTAAGTGTAGGCAATGCACAACTTCTCCTTATTCAAGCTCAAAATAATTATGTGACCTCCAAAAATAATTTATTGAATTTTCTAGCATTAGATATTTTTGAAGAGTATAATCTTGTTGATCCGTTCACAGATAATTCTATTGGTATTGAAGAAGAGATAATGAAAGATCAATATAATTTCGAAGGATTAGTTAAAGAAGCACTAGAAAATAGGGCTGACTATAAAAGTAAATTGTTAGATATAGAGTCCGCAGATAAAGGCCAAACAATAGCAATGTCCGGTTTATTACCTTCGCTTTCTGGAAATTACAGCTATAGCACCAGCGCAACTAAATCAAACACACTTTTTAAAAGAGAAAATTATAGGGTAGGACTTTCATTAAATCTTCCAATATTTTCTAATTGGAATACTGAAGAAAGTATGCAGTTTGCAGAAGTAAATTATTTGAATCAATTAGAAGATTTAGCAGCGTTAGAAAGAACAATTAAAATTGAAGTTAAAGAAAGTTTTCTAAATTTAGTTGCATCAAAAAAACAATTGGAAGTTACTAACTCTAATATCACAGCAGCTAAAGAAAATAGAAGAGTTAACAATGAGAGATATAATTTAGGTTCAGGTACAATACTCGATGTATTGCAATCAGATAAAGATTATACTCAAGCTTTAACAGATAATATTAGAGCTCGATTTGAGTACTTCCAAAACAGAGACAAATTAATGAACGCATTAGGAAAATTAGATTTTAATATATATCAATAATTTCGTTAATAGGAGAATTTCATGGCTAAAGTGAAACGTAATAAGTCAAAAAAGAAGAAAATATTAGTATTTGGTGGTTTAGGTCTTTTGCTCTTGATCGTTGTACTTGCAGTAGTTTTTAGTGGAGACAAAGAGAAAATTGTTTCAGTTCAAACTGAAAAAGTAACTAAGAGGACTATTACTCAAATTGTTTCTGCAAATGGAACAATTAACCCCGTTGAAAAAGTTGAGCTTAGACCTGAAGTAACAGGAGAGATTGTTGAACTTCCTGTAAAAGAAGGCGACAAAGTTAAGAAAGGACAATTACTCATCAGGCTAAAACCAGAACAGTATATTGCAAGACTTAATCGTGCAGATGCTAGTCTTAAATTTGCAGAAGCTACTTTAAGAGGAAGGGAAGCATCACTAGCTGAAGTTGAAGCAAATTTTAACAGAGTTAAAGAACTTTATGCTAAAGAACTTTCAAGTGAATCCGTTTTAGAACAAGCCAGCTCAGCATATATCGAAACCAAATCACAAATTGATGCTCAAAAGGCAAATGTACTTCAAGCAAGAGAAAGCTATAACGATGCTAGAGTAGAATTAGCAAAAACAGCTATTTATTCACCGCTAGATGGAACGATAAGTCAGTTGAATGTTGAAAAAAGTGAAAGAGTTCTCGGCAGTTCATTTAGTCAAGGAACGAATTTAATGACAGTTGCGGATTTAAATCAGATGGAAGCAGTAGTTGAAGTAGTAGAAAATGATGTAGTTCTCATTTCTGTTGGTGACACTGCATCTATTGAAATTGATGCTTTTGGAGACGAGAAGAAATTTGAAGGAATAGTAACTCAAATTGGCAATAGTGCAATAACAAGTGCCCTTGGCACACAGAATCAAGTTGTAAATTTTGATGTAGAAATTCGTTTACTTGCTCCTGATGTGAAAATTAGACCCGGAATGTCTTGTGATGCTGATATTAGAACTGAAACGAGACTAGATGTACTTTCAGTTCCAATTCAAAGTGTTACCGCTCGTATACCTAAGAAAGAATTTGAAGGTGATGAAGAAGATGGCGAAACAGCAGATACTGTTATGGATAGAAAAGAAAAATTGAAACCCGTTGAAGTTGTATTTGTTGAAAAAGGGAATTATGCTAAAAAAGTTGAAGTTAAAACTGGAATTAGTGATGATACTTATATTGAAATTAAAAGTGGTTTGGAAGCAGATCAGATGATTATAAGTGGTCCTTATAAGGCTATCTCAAAAGAATTATCTGATAGTACAAAAGTAAAAATATCTAAAAAACGCGGTTCACAAAATAAAGAAGAAAACTAAACGAAAATACTTGGAAAAAGAATGAATATCATCACAATTGAACATATAGCGAAAATCTATCAAGTTGGATCTGAAGAAGTTCATGCCTTAAGAGATGTTTCGCTTACAATAGATAAAAATGAATACGTAGCCATAATGGGACCATCAGGTTCCGGTAAATCTACTCTTATGAATATTCTTGGATGTCTTGATACTCCAACGAAAGGTTTATATACATTCAGTGGAAATAACGTAAGTGAAATGGATGATAATGAACTTGCAACAATAAGAAATAGAGAAATTGGTTTTGTATTTCAAACATTTAATCTTTTAGCAAGATCCGATGCACTTCATAATGTGGAGCTTCCCTTAATTTATGCCGGTGTTGGTAGAGAAGAAAGAAGAGAAAGAGCCAGAGAAGCATTAGAGCAAGTTTCTCTAGCAGATAGAATGGACCACAAACCTAATGAATTGTCCGGAGGTCAAAGACAAAGGGTTGCGGTAGCTCGTGCATTAGT
>CAYXXW010000236.1:0-4955 GCA_964469115.1 uncultured Melioribacteraceae bacterium | reverse complement strand
GAGAAAGGTAAAACTTTTCTTAATGAAATTTATAAAGCACCAATTGAAAAAATTGATGTTATTCCACATGGAATACCTGATATGCCGTTCGTAGACCCTAATTTTTATAAAGATCAGTTTGGTGTTGAAGGGAAACAAGTATTTTTAACTTTCGGTCTTCTCTCCCCGCAAAAGGGAATTGAAAATGTTTTAAAAGCAATGCCCGATATTCTAAAAGAATTTCCGAATGTAGTATATATAATTCTTGGTGCAACACATCCAAACCTTGTTAAAGAACATGGGGAATTATATAGAATGAGCCTTGAACGGATGTCAACAGAGCTAGATATAAAAAAGAATGTTATTTTTTATAACAGGTTTATTGATATTGAAGAACTGAAGGGTTTCATCGGGTCGTGTGACATTTATATTACACCTTATGTAAATAAAGCACAAATAACATCCGGAACACTGGCATATGCTTTTGGCTGCGGAAAGGCAGTTGTTTCTACTCCTTATTGGCATGCAGAAGAACTTTTAGCTGATGGCAGAGGAGTTCTGGTTCCTTTTGGAGATACCAATGCAATTGCACGGGAATTAATAAGTCTGTTAAAAGATGAAAATCGCCGCCATGCTATGAGAAAAAAAGCTTATATGCTTGGTCGCAATATGATATGGAGTGAAACAGCGCACCACTATATTGAATCTTTCAAAAAAGCAAGGCTTCCAAAAAATCAAAAGTCTCCTCGTATATTTGCAGTTAAAACACTTGAAGAAAAAAGAGCAGAGCTTCCTAAAATTAGATTAAATCATTTGATCCGTATGACAGATTCAACGGGTTTATATCATCATGCAATAGGATCAATTCCAAATTATGGGGAAGGTTATTGTACTGATGATAATGCGCGTGCACTATTACTTACAGTATTACTTGAAGAAACATATACAGATAATGAAATAATTCATAATCTCTCAAGGCACTACTCAGCTTTTGTTAATTATGCTTTTGATAAGGAAACCAAACACTTTAGAAATTTAATGAGTTATGATAGGAAATGGATTGAATCTCCTGGTTCAGATGACTGTCAGGGTAGATCAATTTGGGCATTAGGAACTTGTGCAGGGAGATCGAAATATCCAGATTTTCATATGTGGGGTGCTCAATTATTTAGTCAGATTATTCCGGCAGCTGTAGAGTTAACCTCACCGCGCGCCTGGGCTTTTTCTTTGCTGGGAATAAATGAATATTTTAGAAGAATGAGCGGAGATACAATTGCAAATCAGATAAGAGATACGCTTATTAACCGTCTGATAAATCTTTATGATTCTGTTGCTGCTGATGAATGGTTCTGGTTTGAAGAAATTTTAACATATGATAATGGAGTAATTCCTCGTGCATTAATTGTAAGCGGGAAGTGGGCTGGAAATGGAAAGGCTTTTGACATAGGTCTAAAATCATTAAAATGGCTTTTAAAAACCCAAACCTCAGAGCGTGGATATTTCAGACCAATCGGTACAAATGGATTTTATTTAAAAGACGGAAACCGGGCAAAATTTGATCAACAGCCTATTGAGGCTTATTCAATGTTATCTGCTTGTCTCGAAGCTTCAAGGGCAACCGATGATAAGTTCTGGTTGGAATCAGCAAGAATGATTTTTGAATGGTTCTTAGGAAGAAACGATCTAGAAATACCTCTATATAACACTAAGACCGGCGGATGTCACGACGGACTTCATGTCGACAGAATAAATCAAAACCAAGGCGGGGAATCAACGCTTGCTTTTTTACTTTCTTTGGTGGAAATGCACAATATGGAAAATTCTATCCGGTCATTTGAACGACTTAATGGCATTGAGCATTATGAAAATATTATTGACAAACCAATTAAGGATAAACATGAAAGCAATTAGAACAGAGATTTTAATTAAACCTGATTATAAAAGAGTTCTTTATAGACCCTTTACTATTATTTCTGAAGAAAGAATAATAAAAATAATTGGAAGAATTCTCACTCTTTCTGAAAAGGAAGTTAGTAAGGAACTTAAGCAAATTATGAGGGAATTTGAAGAACGGCATCAAAGACTTTGGAACTTTTATCTTAACAGATTTGAGCAGATGAAAAAGTATTTGTTAACTGACCAGGTTTTGAGTGATGAGAGAAAATTATTAATTGGAGCTTATTTTACGCAAGAATATTCATTGGAATCAGCTGCTCTTTTTAATCCTTCCATGGTTTGGCACCCAGATCAATCAGACCTTCCCGAAGGAAGTCGCCGTTTTATTTTAAGCTTGCGGGCTACTGGTGAAGGGCATATTTCATCTATTACCTTTAGATCAGGAGTAATTGATAAGGAAAACAAAATAAATATTGATACTCCCAGTCGTTATGTAGCCACTTCAGAAAATATTACCAATCCTGTTTATGAAAAGATACTTTTTGAACGAAAACTTATTGAACTTGATTTGTTGAATGATTTTGCTAAAAATGTTTTAAACGGTCTCGAAGATAATTTTACTATGACTGATCTTAAAGATTGTATAAAAATTTTAATGCGGCCATTCAGAAATAAAGGCGGAGAAAATGAACTAACTGCAAAAGGAATTTTATCACTCGCACTTTCAAATTATGAAATTCAATATAATCCTGATCGAAGACTTTCAGAGAGAATAATTTTCCCTCATTCCCCTTCGGAAATTAACGGAATTGAAGATGCCCGTTTCGTTGAGTTTACTGATGAAAACGGACAACAGAATTATTATGCTATTTATACAGCCTACGATGGCACAGTCATTTTCCCACAACTTCTTGAAACTAAGGACTTCCTTAATTTCAAAATAAGCACTTTAAATGGGCCTGAAGTAAAGAATAAAGGAATGGCGCTTTTCCCAAGAAAAATTAATGGACTTTATGCAATGATCTCCAGGCAGGATAATGAAAATATTTTTTTAATGTATTCTGAATATCTTCATTTCTGGTACACCAAACAATTAATTCTTAAACCAACTTATCCATGGGAATTCGTACAACTTGGCAACTGCGGTTCCCCGATTGAGACTGAAGCTGGATGGCTTGTATTAAGTCATGGTGTTGGAGCTATGCGTGAATATTCCATTGGAGCGTTTTTATTAGATATAAATGATCCATCAAAAGTTATCGGTCGTTTAGAAGAACCTCTATTGACTCCTAATGAGAATGAAAGGGAGGGCTATGTGCCGAATGTTGTTTATAGCTGCGGCGGTGCAATCTATGGTGATGAACTTATAATTCCTTACGCTATGTCTGATCATGCAAGCAGTATTGCAAAGGTTAAAGTTAAAGAATTGCTTGAAAAATTAACTGAAATTAAATAACGTTTATTGAATATTGAAGGTGATAACGATGAAAATGAAGAGATATATAAACAACCCAATTTTAACAAAAAAAGATGTTCCTTTCAAAGTAAACAGTATTTTTAATGCCGGAGCAGTTAAATTCGGAGATAAATATCTATTACTATGCAGAGTTGAAATGCCCACAGGCAGATCCTCCTTTGTATTAGCAACAAGCAAAGACGGTTATAACTTTTCAGTAGGAAGGTCACCCGTTCTTACTCCGGATGATCATAAGCATTGTTATGAATATGTGAATTGGGGGATAGAAGATGTCCGTGTAACTAAAATTGAAAATAAGTATTATTTGACTTATACAGGGTATTCTAAATATATGCCTATTGTAATCCTCTCTGAATCTGCAGATTTTAAAAAGTTTAAAGTCCATGGACCAATCTCCGAACCTACGAACAAGGATTGTGCATTATTTCCAGAAAAGATTGATGGATATTATTGGAAAGTGGATCGACCTTCAGCAGGTAGTGAACATAATATTTGGATAAGTAAAAGTCCTGATTTAATTCATTGGGGAGATTATAAAATATTAATGGAACCCGAAAAGGGAACTTGGGAAGCTAATAAAATAGGAGGATCTACTAATCCAATTAAGACCAAAAAGGGTTGGTTGATGCTTTATCACGGTGTGAGAGGGTTTGAGATTTCGTCAATATACAAACTGGGAGTAGTTCTTTTAGATTTGAAAAAACCATGGATTGTAATTGGAAAAAGTAAAGCTCCAATTTTAGCTCCGGAAGAAAATTATGAGAGAGTAGGCGATGTTGGAAATGTAGTATTTTCTAATGGATGGATTGTTGAAGAAAATGGTGATGTTAAAATATATTACTCAGGAGCTGATACTAATATTTGTTTGACAGAAACTAATGTAGACTATTTAATATCACTTTGTAAATAAGGTTCAATAATATGAAATCGAGCATATTAGGTATTTTCATCCTCCTATTTCTACTAAGTAATGTCTCTTGCGATCAAAATATTGATTCAAATACTAATCTTAATCCTAATCATTCGCATTTAGATTACCTTTATGAGGATATTGAAGTAAATGAAATTAAAATGGGTATTATTCACATATACAGCAATTATCCCTCGTATGATTATATTGATGATGAAGATGAGGGTACTGCTTGTTTAGATGACGCTGCTAGAGCCGCAATATTTTATTATTATGATTTTAATTATTCTGGGGATCTAGAAAGTATAAATAAGAATAAAATGCTCCTAGAATTTATATTATACCTCCAAGCTGAAAATGGTTTTTTTTATAATTTTATTTGGGATGACTATTCAATAAATAAAGAATTTAAAACAAGTGTTGCTAAACCTAATTGGTGGAGTTGGCGAGCTTTGTGGGCATTGACCGAATCGTATCCGTACTATAAGGAGAATGATACAGCTTTTGCTGGTGAAATTTGGCATAGTATTGAAAAACTTACTCTTGAAATCAAAAATCAAATCCCAATTGAACTAACCATTGACAATATTGATGGATTGGAAATCCCAAATTACTTACCAAATAAATATGCTTCTGACCAATCTGCCGTTTTGCTTTTAGGTCTGGCAAATTACTTCAATCAAACTAATGACA
>CAYXXW010000235.1:2460-4961 GCA_964469115.1 uncultured Melioribacteraceae bacterium | reverse complement strand
CGAATAAATTATCATAAAGAACATTGTATGAAAGAAATCTAATATGTTCATCATTTCCCTTGTTGATTGAATATGGGGGAAGCGGAGAATCAATAAATGCAGTTAAATTATATTCAATTCCTACATCTTCATTTGGAACAATATCCTTTCCTTCCCCATTATCCTTAAATACAAACTTTATTATATCATTAGAAAATAATAAATTCCCATTTACTTCAATATCTGTTCTAATTGCAAGTTCAAAATCAGTCGATGTTACTGTTGGTGAAGAAATAAGTCCAATATCAAATTGTTTTACTGACTTTGTTATACCCAATAATCTAATCGTTCCCGATTTTGCTCCAAAATTATATTCAAACTCAGCCCCGATGCTGTTAACTGCTAATCCGGTTGAAGGGTTATTATCTGTATCAATATATAGTGTTATAGAGTTATTATTCTGTAGGTTTATTTCTCCACCAGTTTCAATTCTGAAAAATAAATATTTGTCATCATTATCTGTCCATACTCTCTTAAAGTCAATAATACCAGAGGTTTGATCGTTTTCACTATCTGAATAAAGTGGTGTAATATTTTCCCAATCATTAAAATTTTCATCGAGTAAAATTCTACTATTTTGTGAGAAAATTTGTGCAAAACTTAATAAAATTAGTAGTATCAGTAACTTTTTCATAATCCATTTCTCATTTTAGAAGCGTCATTTTTTTTGCTTGGACATTGTCGGCAAATTCAAGTCGGTAATAATATATTCCACTTGCTAGATCAGTGCCGTCAAAATTAATTTTATAGTTGCCTTGATATTGCGGTTGGTTGACTAGAGTTTTTACTTCTCGGCCAAGAATATCATAAACTTTAAGTGTCACATTGTAATTGTCATTTTGACCAGAGGGAGAAATCTCAGAGTTATATGTTTTATGAGATCTCTCACCCGCAAGGGGATTCGAGATGACAGAATTTGATGGGACAGTGTATTCAATTGTTGTTGTTGGATTAAAAGGATTTGGATAATTTTGTGCAAGATATAAATCATTTGGAATTTTACTTATTGATTCTGAATCACCGACAATCTCATTCAAATCAATTTTATATATTCCGCGCCCGTGTGTTCCAAGGGCTAAATAATTATCTGTTGGATGAATTTTCATATCATTAACAACCACAATGGGGAGATTGTCTGATATTATTTCCCAGCTTTCACCGGTGTTGTAACTTACAAAAGCTCCAACATCATTTCCCAAGTAAAGGATATCGGAATTATTATTATCAACCGCAAAAGCATTAACAGGCGCATCGGGCAAGTTTCCGCTTATGTTAGTCCAAGTTTTCCCCATGTCACTGCTTCTAAAAACTCTAGGTTCTGCATCTGCCCATTTTAATCCGGAAAAAGTAGCATAAACAATATTTTTATCTTTCGGATCAACTACTACTCTAGTAACCCAACGGTAAGGCAGATTGGCAGAAATGTCTTCCCAGGTTATGCCATAGTCTGAACTGACCCAAACATAGCTGTCATCAGTACCTACATAAATGATATCGGAGTTTGTTGGGGCAACTGCAATTGTAGTGATTGTTCCTAATCTTTTTTCATCATTATGATCTGTTAGTTTTGGGCTTATCTTTGTCCATGAATTTGCACCATTTTCAGTTCTGTATAATGTATGAGTTCCGTAATATAATACTTGAGAATTATTTGGGTCCATTACAACCGGAGTTGACCAATTTGTTGGTTCGTCAAAATCTATTCCGCTCGTAGCCGAGAAAAACAAAATACCGCCATCAGTACTTTTACCTAATCCGCCGAATTGAGATTCAGCGTAAATAATATTTGGATTTTTAGGATCTACAGAAACATAAAAACCATCGCCGCCAAAAATTCTATCCCAATCATTCTCTGCTCCGGTTAAAGTTCTGATGGTGTTATTATCTTGTGTGCCGCCATAAAATCTTTGAGGATTCAATTTGTCCAATCCAATTTCATAAAATTGCGTGATTGGCAATTCTATCGGCTGCGACCAGCTAATTCCGCCATCTTGTGAAATGTTTATTCCACCGTCATTTCCGCTAAAAACATAATTTGGGTTGGTCGGATGAAATGCCAATGCATGATGATCGACATGCAATTGAGAAGGTCCGCCATAACCATAACTAAAATCCCAGTTAAAGCCGCTATCGGAGGATTTAAGCATAGGAACATCTAAAACATAAACAACTTCCTGCTTGGTTGGATGCACTCTAACCTGACCAAAGTACCAGCTGAATGATCCACGACCTTTAAAGTCAGTGTTAGTTTCAATCCAATTATCACCGGCATCTGTAGTTTTATAAATTCCAAATAAATTGGATCCGTCGTTATAAGTAGCATAAAGTATTGAAGGATTTGACTGATGAATTGTCAAACCAATTCTGCCGATATTTTTTAGGTTTGGGTTAGGCAATCCATTATCTGGACCAAGTTTTATCCAGTTTATTCCGCCATCAATTGTTTTATAGATTCCTCCTGT
>CAYXXW010000235.1:0-2360 GCA_964469115.1 uncultured Melioribacteraceae bacterium | reverse complement strand
GATTTAAAAATTCCAACTCCGGGAAAATTATTGTGCCCGCCATTTGCTTCTCCTGTTCCCACATAAATTGTATTTGGGTTATTCGGATCAATGCCAATATCACCAATAGTCAAACATGGCTGATCATCAAAAATAGGGAACCAGTTTTGACCCATATCCAGTGACTTAAAAACCCCTCCAGTTGCCGCGGCAGAATAAACAATATTTGGATTCTGAGGATCAAATTCAATGTCCACAACTCTTCCGCCAATATTTGTAGGGCCCACAAATTCCCAATTTTCTGTTATTTTTTTGTTTCCGGGTTTACTTAGCTTTTTTGCTGATTTCATTTTCTTTAGATCAGAAATTGCAATTTTGTAAGCATCTTTATCGTAATCAAAATAAGGGAAGGTTCTTTTAATTAATTCATAATCTGCAGGATACAGTTTTTTATCTATTTTACTTTCTTTTTGAACGGTATCAAATGATGCAGAAAAATCAATCTCAATTACTTCAAAAGCGAGAAAGGTGAAAAAAATGGAAACAAAATAATATTTAAGTAGTTTATTCATATTAACCAGATAACTTTATTGCAATTTGCAAAATTTTCCACATAAAGTAAGTGTTATTTTGTTTACACAATGTGATTTGAATACTAAGCTAAAAATGCAAGTTTTTTGTAATTTTATTAAAAATAATAATCTTGAATCTAAATTAAAAAATCTGCATCAAATTTGAACAAATATTATAGGAAAAGTTGTGCAAGAAATTATTTTAAAAAGAGTGTTGCCTGTAGTTGGCGGAGGAATTTTGGGATATGCCTATTATCATTTTATTGGGTGTAATTCCGGTTCATGCGCTATCACAAGTAATCCATATATATCAACAATGTACGGAGCAGTATTGGGACTAATATTTGCGTTCCCAACTAAGAAGAAAAATGAAAAAGCAGAAAATAACTAAAGAAATTGAAATTGAAGATTTGGTAAGAATAATTCCAAATTCGGTAGTTTACTTGATGGAAAAAGGAATAAGATGTCTGCGATGCGGTGAACCAATTTGGGGATCTTTAGAAAGCGCCGCCAAAGAAAAAGGATTTACCGATAAAGAAATTGTTAATTTTATAAATGATCTAAATAAACTAAAATAAAGTTTAGTTGTAAAAATGTATCAGTAAAGGAGCAAAAATGTCAGAAAAAAATAAATCGTCAGAAACAGAAAACTCAAAGTTTAATTTGAAAAATCCAAAGCATAGAAGTTATATATATACAGGACTTTTCATTTCAGCTATTCTATTCTTTTTTATTATCAACAACACAAATGGTGAACCTGAAGAAGGACCTTATCCGCCAAATTACAAGACTGTAAATTCCGCTGATATGGTTAACCTTTCTGATTTTAAAGGTAAGGTTGTTATTCTTGATTTTTGGGCAACTTGGTGTCCACCTTGTCGTAAGGGGATTCCCGATTTAGTTGAGCTTAAAAAAGAATTTAAGAATAAAGATTTTGAAATTATTGGGATTTCTTTAGACACTTTTACTAGAGGCGGTGCAACAAAAAATGATGTAATTCCATTCATTAAAGATTACAGGATTAATTATCCAATCGTTGTTGGAAATCCTCAAATAGCGCAACAGTACGGAGGTGTTCGCTCAATACCAACTTCTTTTGTGATCGATAAGCAAGGATACATTGTTTCTTATTATCAAGGTTTAATTGAAAAAGAACAGTATTTGAAAGATATAAAGAAAGCGATGGCTGCTGATTATGTTCCTGATAAGCAGTACTTAGCACCAGAATTTTCATTACCAGAGGCAAAATAAAATGTTAGCAAGAATTATTTTTATTGGAGTTTTATTATCTTTTTTAGTTGCATGTAATCAATCTGATGAGAAGGTTGTTGAAACTGCACAATATGAAACTGAACTTAGTAAGCACGCTAAAGATTATATGATGGGATTAAAGTCGGTATTAGTATCAAATATGCAAGCCGGTGGTCCGCTCAAAGCTGTAAATGTTTGTTCAGACACAGCTCAGCAAATGTCTAAATTATACTCAGAAACTATGAATGTGGATGTAAAGCGTGCAAGCTTTAAGAACAGAAATGAAAAAAATATTCCGGATGAATTTGAAGCAAAAGCAATTAAAATGTTTGAAGAATTGAAGAATGAAGGGGAGTTAACAGCTGAGTCAAACTTGATTGAGAAAGCTGTAGTAGATGGTAAAGATTTTGTGAAATTTGCAAAGCCAATTCTGATTGATGCACCTTGCCTAAATTGTCATGGCTCTGAATCACAAATAAGTAATGAAGTAGCTAAAGTAGTAAGTGAAAAATACCCCAATGATAAAGCTACAGGTTATAAAATTGGTGATTTAAGAGG
>CAYXXW010000234.1:0-4968 GCA_964469115.1 uncultured Melioribacteraceae bacterium | reverse complement strand
TCTAAAAATAAAGTCGGAATTAATTATTTTTTTTGAGATATTTTAATTTGAAAATCTAAGCTTAAATAGAATTTATCTGCTAATCGACAGTCAAAAGGTCTGTGAAATATCAATCAAAAAAATGATAGTATTATTAGCTTTGTAAACGATATCAGAATTTTTGTCAATGAACTTAAAATCTTTGTATGAACTCTAGGACATTTAAGTCAGGATCTACAAAATATACCCAAGTTGCTTCATTATCAATTAATAAAGGGCCGTGTACAATTTGGATTCCTTTTAATTTAAGTTCTTCAAGTGTTTTTTCCATATTATGAGTGGCAAAACAAATATGAGGGCAATAAGGTCTTTTAACTTTTCCCTTAGTCATAATATTTTTTCTTCTATCATATAATAACTCTAATGAAAAGCCCTCTGATTTCAAATAACAAAATTCCTCATTTTCCTCTTCATCAATTGCGCGCGAAACAAACACAAATCCAAGTTTTTCTGTATAAAATTTAATTGAAGCATCCAGGTTTGACACTTCCAAAGCAACATGATCAAGTTTTGGCATTATAGTATTCCTAATATAATTTTTTACAAAATGCGTATCGAGTCAATAATCTAAAATTTATTTTTACACTATATGTAGATTAATATCACTTTTTTCAATTTCCTCTTTTTCCTTAATGGGGATTTTATCATCAGTTATAATTGTATTGATCTTGGATAAAGGAGCAATAAAGGCAAAGCTTTTCCTTAAAAATTTACTTGAATCAGTCACAACTATTACTTCTCTGGAATTATCAATCATAATATTATTTAGATGAGCCTCCTCTGAATTTGGAGTTGATATACCATAACTGGAATCAATTCCATCTACCCCCATGAAAACTTTATCACAGTAATAATTATTTAAATTTGTCTCTGCAATGGAGCCAATTAGAGATAATGATTTTCTTCTTAAATTTCCTCCTAAGACAATTACTTTAACATTTGTAAACTCAACTAATTGGCCAGCAACGTTTAAGGAATTTGTGATAACAGTTAAATCTATTAGATGGGATAAATGTTTAGCAATCTGTAACGTGGTTGTGCCAGAATCCAATATTATTGTATCTCCATCGTTAATTAATTCAACTGCTTTTTTAGCAATTTTTACTTTCTCGGCAAGATGTTTCTTTGACTTTATATCTAATTCATAATCAACCCCAACTCTTTGAAATTTCATTGCTCCGCCATGGGCCCTAACTAAAATATTCTTTTTCTCTAATTGAGCAAGGTCATTTCTGATTGTAACTTCACTTACTCCAAACATATCACTTAAATCTTTTACTTTAACAGTTCCTTTACTTTCAATTTCATCAATAATTTTTGCTCGTCTATTAAAAGGAACATTATTCAGAGTAGAATTTTTATTTACCATTATGCTTTCGTTTCCATGCTATTTACTTACGTTTTTTAATTATGAAATTTATTGTTCTAGTAGATTATAATCAAGGAACCTTATATTTTACTGTTAAATAGACTGAAATGGTTAATTTTACAATAGTAACTTACGAATCCTTTCGAATAAGTAAAATTTATAAAAAATAAAAAGAAAAACAAAAGACCTTGACAAGAAAACGTAAATTTATTATTTTTATTCTAAAAGATATACTCACTAATAAGGTTATCTGTGAAAAATTTAGTTTTCGGTTATTCAGAACAAGACTTACGTACCATGTGTGCCATACATACTGCTAACGAAATTAATGGTCAACCTGAACTATGGTTAAAGACATGGGATTTAATAGTTGAAAATTCTTCCAGTATTACAACCTTCTTGAACTCAATATATAAAAAAAATGATCTTCAAATTGTTTTAACAGGTGCTGGAACATCTGCTTTTATTGGAGAGGTATTAGAAGGACCATTTCAAAAGTTTACAAATAATTGTGCGAGGGCTATACCAACTACAGATATCGTTACACATCCTGAACTATATCTTTTAAAAAATAAACCTACACTTTTAATCTCCTTTGCTAGATCAGGGAATAGTCCGGAAAGCTGTAAAGCGGTTAAATTAGCAAAACAATACTGCAAAGAAATTTATAACTTAATAATTACTTGTAATCATGAGGGAAAGCTAGCTTTAGGAGCAAAAAGCTCAAATGATCTTACTATTGTTCTTCCTCCCGAATCAGATGATAAAAGCCTTGCTATGACAGGTAGTTTCACATCCATGTTATTAACAGGTTTATTGTTAAGCAGAATTAATAATATTCATGAACTTACAGAACAAAAAAAGATACTGGTTAAATACGGCAAAAAAGTGCTTGAGTCATATTCATCATCGTTAAATGAAGTGGCATCATTAGATTTTAATCGAGCTGTATTTCTTGGATCAGGATTATTTAGTGGAATTGCTAGAGAATCTCATCTGAAATTGCAAGAATTGTCAGATGGCAAAGTGGTATGTAAACATGATACTTTTCTTGGATTTAGGCACGGTCCTAAGGCTGTTGTGGATGAAAAAACATTAGTAACATATTTATTCTCTAATAATCCATATTCACAAAAGTATGAAGTAGATTTAGTCGATTCAGTAAACAAAGGACGCCGTGGAAATTATAGAATTGGTGTTATGGAACAAGATATCCAATCTGTAAATGTAGATCTAAAGATTATATTATCAGATGGTGGGGAAAAAATAGATGAAGAATTCCTTACAATTATATCTATTCTCCCTGCACAAATTTTAGCTTTTTTTAAATCCATTGGACTTGGTCTCAAACCAGATAATCCTTCTGAAAAAGGAGTAATTACCAGAGTTGTTACGGGAGTTAAACTTTACGAATATGATCCTGTGGTTAGTTAATATATGAATCATTCAGAATTGCGAAAATATTTCAATTTAGGTGATAATATTGCAATAGCTTCAATTTGCTCTGCAAATAGGTATGTTTTAAAAGCAGCGATGCAATTAAAAAATAATAGTAAGAATAATATTTTGATAGAATCCACTTCTAATCAAGTTGATCAATTTGGTGGCTATACAGGAATGACTCCGATAGATTTTGTTCAGTTTGTAAAATCAATTGCAGATGAAGTGAGTTTCCCTTTTGGAAATATAATATTTGGTGGCGATCATTTAGGTCCAAATGTTTGGCAGAATGAAGAAGCAAAATCTGCGATGCTTAAAGCTGAAGATCAAATTAAAGCATATGTTAAGGCTGGGTATAGAAAAATTCATCTTGACACTAGTTTTTCTCTTGGTGATGATGATAAGTCTAAACAATTGTCTCCAGAAATTATTACAGAACGTGCAGCTCGATTATGTAAAATTGCGGAGGAAACATTTAATAAAATCAGTAACAAAAAAGAAAAGCCTGTATATGTTATTGGCACAGAGGTTCCAATACCAGGTGGGGCGCAAGAAGAAGAGGAAAGTATTGTTGCTACGACCCCTGAGGATTTAGTTAACACGATTAAATTATCACAAAAAGCATTTTATGAATTAGGTTTGAAAGAAGCTTGGGAAAGAGTAATCGCTGTAGTTGTCCAACCTGGTGTTGAATTTTCTGATAGTCAGGTATTCAAATATAATAGGGATAATGTCACAAAAATAAAAAGTAAAATTGAAGATTATCCTAATTTAATTTTTGAGGCTCATTCAACCGATTACCAAAGCAAAGCTGCCTTAACAGAAATGGTGCAAGACTATTTTGGAATTCTTAAAGTTGGTCCCTGGTTAACATTTGCGATGAGAGAAGCCATTTTTGCTCTTGCAGACATTGAAGGTGAATTGGTGGATTCTGCAAAGTCATCTAATTTGAAAGATGAGATTGATAAAATAATGGTTGAGAGACCAAAATATTGGAATAAACATTATCATGGAACTCAGAAAGAAATAAAATTAGCCAGAGCGTATAGCTATAGTGATAGGATTAGATATTACTGGTCGGATAAAAAGGTCATTAATATTCTTGAGAAAATGATGAATAATCTTAAAGAGATTAATATTCCCAATACTCTAATTAGTCAATATCTACCTACTCAATATTGTCTTATAATGGAAAATAAAATTGAAAAAAATCCGGAAACTTTAATAATTAGCAAAATATCAGAAGTATTAAATATTTACAATTCAGCATGTGGAGGAAGTATTGAAAAGTAAGCATTGGTTGTTTTATGCATTAGTAACTACTTTAACTTGGGGTTTGTGGGGCGCATTAATAGAAATTCCAGAAAAAGGAGGTTTCCCTGCAACACTAGGATATGCAGTTTGGGCATTAACTATGATAATACCAGCTGTAATTGTTTTGAACAAAGTTGATTGGAAAATTGAAAGAGATAAAAAATCAATTTTGTTAGGTTTGTTAATTGGATTTACGGGAGCAGGTGGACAAGTAATATTATTTCAAGCATTGCGAACAGGTCCGGCATATTTGGTTTTTCCATTCATATCTCTTTCTCCAGTAATAACAATATTTTTATCCCTTATAATCTTAAAAGAACGTGCTGGTAAGAGAGCATGGATTGGAATTATACTTGCCTTACTCTCAATTCCATTACTATCTTATTCATCAGGTGAAGGTAGTAGTTCAAGCGGCAATCTATGGATTATTCTTTCACTTTTAGTTTTTCTAGCTTGGGGTTTACAAGGCTTTGTAATGAAGTTTGCTAATGAAACTATGAAAGCCGAGAGCATATTTTTTTATATGACCCTCACTGGTATTTTACTAATTCCTTTTGCTTTGCTTATGACTGATTTTTCACAAGAAATAAATTGGGGATTCAGTGGCCCTTATTTAACAGCACTAATCCAAATACTCAATTCAGTTGGAGCGTTAATGTTAGTTTATGCATTTAGATATGGAAAAGCTATTGTAGTTAGTCCATTAGTAAATGCTGTTGCACCAATTATCACAGTTGTTCTTTCACTGATTCTTTATCAGGTTATTCCACATATAGTTATAGTTAGTGGAATTGTGTTAGCTGTTA
>CAYXXW010000233.1:0-4985 GCA_964469115.1 uncultured Melioribacteraceae bacterium | reverse complement strand
TCTTGTATAACTCTCGTAATTCCGGATTTAATAAAGCATTTAATTCAGCTTCTCTATGCTTACTCATTTCTTCCAATCCATATTCATTTAAGTCTTCCAATGCATTCATCTCCGGCGTGTTTAATCCAACATGAACAACCTGTAGATTTATGCCTGGCTTTAAGTTTTGGACTTCAAAAATTAAGCTATCAGTTTTCTCATTTATTGGAGCACCATAAGTTATACTTGAATATTTTTCACTAAAGTATCCCGACATTCCCAGACCATACTCTTTAGCTAAACTCTCTACTAATTTACGCAGTTCTTCTGTTTGAACCGCTGCTCCCATGTGGTAATCGATATAATCAATTCTTATTCCAGAATTAATTGCTCTTTCAATTTGAGCACGCAGTTCTTTTTCAATTTCCACTATCTTTGGATTATTAGCGAATAATTTAGATCTTGATGGAAAAAAATAACCGTTGCTATCAACCAAACTTGGAACTGACTCTTTACCCAAAACCGGTCCCCATCTGTAATTTTTCCATTCAGCATTTAGGGTCAAATGTATTCCAACACTGACTTCAGGATTTTTCTTTAACATTTCAACAGCTTCTTGATACCAGGGACAAGCAAACATAACAGAAGTTGAGAATGTGATGCCTTCATCTATCACTTTTTTGATTGCTGAATTCAATGAATGACACATTCCCATATCATCTAAACGAATAAGATGATAAATGGTTGAGTCATTATCTTGACCCAAAACATTAAGGTTTAGAAAAAGCAGAAGAGAAAACATTAAGACTGAAAAGTATTTCATTATTACTCCCTAACTTTTCTATAACTTGATAAATATTTTACCAACTAATTGTATGTGCAATTTTGTCATCAGCGCCAAACAATACCAGTACATCATCTTCTTTAATCACATAATCGGGATCAGGTATAATTATATTTGAATCGTACTTTCCTTCTTTAAACATATCAGTGGTTTGTTTAATCATCAACACTTCTAACCCATATTTATTTCTCAGTCGTAACTGCACTAGTGTTTTACCAACAAACTTAGCAATTGCTTTTTTCTCAACAATCGAATAACCATCCGAAACTTTTGATACTTTAGATTTTTCAATTCTCCTTAAGTCATTAGCAAGTTCATCAGTTAGATTATGTTTAAAGCTCTCTTGATTATATGCACTGATAACATCCTCTCTCCATACAGTCCCAATTGCTTTCAGTGGCTTTGCTCTAAGTACAACTGGAAGCTGGTCTACATTACTCTTACCAAAAAGTTTAAGGGCATAATCCAAATCATCAGATTTTAAGACTGTAGTAACGCCCGGTCTTGCAATATCACTTGCAATCAGTGTCTGCTGTATATATTGATACTCAACTATTATTGGTCTTAATTCTGTTTCTGTGATTGTCCCGGTTAATTCACCTTTTTCATTTATAGTATAAAAAGTAGCATGCTGTAAATCCAATAATTTATTTATCAGTTTCTTTATTGAGGTGTTTTCTGGAATAAGAAAAAAATCTTTTCTCATTACATCTTCAACAAAAATTGAGCGGAGTATGTTAGTCTCTCTACCGCTTGATATTTTGTATCCTTCTCGCTCAAGATGTTTGATGTGAATTGACCCTTTAATAAATA
Organism: uncultured Melioribacteraceae bacterium; assembly: GCA_964469115.1. Lineage (GTDB taxonomy): Bacteria > Bacteroidota > Ignavibacteria > Ignavibacteriales > Melioribacteraceae. Next base: position 3,349 of record CAYXXW010000233.1, on the reverse strand, counting down.
CTTGAACAATCGTTGTGCTGATAATTACAGCTAACATTAAGGGCAAGATAAATGTGTAATTTTTCGTCATTTCAAAAATTATTAAAATTGCTGAAATTGGTATTGAGTTAACACCACCAAGTACAGCGCCCATACCAACTAAAACGTAAGCAGTTGTATGCAGTTCAATTCCAAAAAAACTATTAATCCCAAATGCATATAAATATCCCACGCAAGCACCAATAAATAATGAGGGAGCAAACAATCCTCCAAATCCACCGGAGTAAAGAATAAGTGGGACAAGAATAAATTTCATTCCAAGCAGTATTAGAACAACAGTCCAAACCTCAGTACCTGCTAAAATATTATTTATCGTATCGTATCCGATTCCGAAAATACCATTATAAAAATATCCTGAAACTCCCATCAGTAAACCAACAGAAACCATCGCAACCCATCTTGGAACTTTCTTAAGAATTGTATCTTTAAATATTCTCTCAACTGTATCTGAGTAACGGATAAACAATATAGATAACAAACCTGCAACGAAACCCAAAATAGCATAAATGTATAAATCATTGTAAGAACCAATTGAAATTTCATCAAATATAAATGTTGGGGTGTTGCCAAGAAAGATCCTTGAAATCGCACTTGCTGTTACCGATGCCAAAACAAGAGCTGAAAATGTTGGAGTTTGGAAATCGTTAAGCAATACAATTTCTAATGCAAAAAAGATTCCGCCTAAAGGAGAATTAAATACAGCAGAAATTACAGCCCCGGCCCCTGCAGCTGTAAATATTCTTCGTCGTGTATCGGATAAACCAATTATACTTCCAATTTTACTAGAAATACCTCCGCCAAGTTGTGCAACAGGACCTTCAGGACCTACTGTATTTCCTGTACCGATACATAAAACCGGAGCAATAAAATGAAAGAGTGTTGTTCTAAAAGGAATATAGCCTCCGCGCAAAGCCACAGCCTTAATAATTTCCGATACACCTTTCTTTTTTGCGGTATCAGGAGCCAGATATGTCATTATGCTTAAAATTAACATACCGATGGCTGGTACAATAAAATAAAGATAAGTGGGAACACTACTAAATGATAAATCAGTTATTAACATAATTGATTCATGAAAGAGGACAGCAGCTAGTCCAACAACTGCACCTGTAAATATTGCATAAATGCTGAACAGTGCATATTCAGGAATTACAAGGTGTCTAAGCTTATTCTGAAATAAAAGCTTATATCTGTTTATTGATTTTGAAAATAATTTATATTCTTTAAATAAATTTATATTCATTTAGTAATATTGGAAAATTAATTTAAATTTTTAATAAGATTAATATTTTTACTTTCCCCGGCAATTACTAATACTTCATTCTCAGAGATTATATAATTTGGATCCGGAATTGCTTTCACCGATTCGGTTTTTCCCTTTTTAGTTTTAATAGATAAAATATCAACTCCATATTCCGCTCGAATATTTAGTTCTCTAATTGAATGTCCTATAAAGGATTTTGGGGGTGTGATTTCTGCAACTACATAACCTTCTAAAAATTGCACACTGCTTTCTTCACCTTTCATGCTAATTTTACTAGCTAAGCTAGATGAGATATCTCTTCTTTCTACTTCTTTATCATATTCATCTTGAATATCTTTTCTCCAAAGCATTCCAATTAATTTATTCGATCCTTCTGATTCGACAACAGCAATTCCATCATAATCATGACGTTTCATTTTATCAAGAGCAAATTGACAATTATCACTCAAAGATACTTTATCAAAGTTGGGTGATAGTAGATCACTAGCTATCAAAAGGTCTTTTAAAGTATCTTTATCAAAAAGATAGTCTTTTATAGTCTCAGTTAGAATGACACCCATTAGTTCGTTATTTTGATTTATAACGGGGAATTTTCTCCCTTTTCCCTGAATCACTTTATTGACAACATCATTAAAATTATCTGATATATTTATTGAATCATATTCTTTTGAATAAACATCATGTACAAAAATTGACTCCATAATGTTTGAGGCAGTACCTTCTTTAATATGAATGTTCCTAAGTACTAACTTTAATGTGTAAATAGATTCTCTACTAAGTTTTGAGGATAAAATAGTACTTATTACAACTGTGACCATTAAAGGCAAAATAATGTTATAGTCATTTGTAAGTTCAAATACGATGATTATTGCAGTAACAGGTGCTCTTGTTGTTCCTGCTACCAGTCCGCCCATTGCAACTAGTGCATAAGCTCCGGGCTCAGCAGTTATATCAGGAAAATATGAGTGAACGAAGTGACCGAAAAATGCGCCAAGCATCGCTCCCATAAATAATGATGGTGCAAAAATACCTCCTGAACCACCACTTCCTAGAGTAATAGAGGTTGCCAGGATTTTTATAAATATAAGTCCAAGTGCAGCATACCATATTACATTTCCGTGCAATGCGGCATTGATAGAGTCATAGCCAACGCCCATTATTTGAGGGAAAACTAAAGCAATTGCACCAATGGTCAAACCGCCAATAACGGGTTTTAGGTATTCAGGAAATCTAAATTTTTCGTCAAAGAATTCTTCTGAAAAATAAAGCACTTTAACAAATAGGAATGATACAATTCCGGAAATTGCACCGAGAATAAAATAAAAACCGATTTCATAAGGAGAAACATACTGGTACGCTTCAACAGAGAATGCTGCAAATTTACCTTCAAAGGAATGGGAAACTACCGTTGCCATTACTGCGGAAATTACAATTGGTGAAAACTGTGCTACAGCGAAATCCATTAAGATTATTTCCACTGCAAACAAAGCGCCAGCAATTGGGGCATTAAAGGCCGCTGCAATTCCAGCTGCCGCACCACACCCGACCAATGTTTTAAGTCTCGAACTTGGTAAGTTAAAAAACTGTCCAACTGCAGAGCCAATACTTGAGCCAATTTGAATAATTGGACCTTCACGACCAACTGAGCCACCAGTTCCAATTGTTATTGCAGAAGCAACTGCTTTTACAATAGCTACTCTTGGTCTAATTGAACCACCTCTTAAAAGTATTGCTTGCATTACCTCCGGAACTCCGTGCCCTTTTGCTTCAGGGGCAAAGAAGTAAATTAATGGACCAACTATTAATCCACCAATAGCTGGAATTAATAATATCCAATACCATTCGGTATTAATGATATTTTCAAGTAAACTTCCTTCTCCCGAAAAAGATAATGATGAAATAGCATCAATAAGTGCCCTAATTCCAATTGCTGCAAACCCAGCAAGAACACCAATGATAATAGCAACTATTATCATAAAAGTATGTTCAGTTAATTTTGCTTTGTCAACAAGCTGGTTAGTTTGCTTAGATAAATTGGTAAGTAGT
>CAYXXW010000232.1:0-4998 GCA_964469115.1 uncultured Melioribacteraceae bacterium | reverse complement strand
ATTTCATTCTTTACAAGAATTTAGATAATTTGTCTTAATAAATATTAAATTTTAGAAGAAATGAAAGTACATTCAAAAATATTTTATAAGTTTTTACTTTTTCACTTAGTTTTTAGTTATTCAATAACTTTTACACAGCAGATATCAAATGAAGTTGAAATAAGTATTATTTCTCCCTCTAATGATAAAGTACTTAGTATTGATCGAAGGGAAGGAATTTTATGGATTACTGCTGATACTTCGAGGATTGACATTGAATATTCATTAGATGAGGAAAATTGGATACAAATTTTTAGCAATGTAAGAGCTGATCTTGAATATTTAGGCTGGAAAGTACCTGCAAAACTTACCGGGGAAAAAATAAAATTGAGAATAATTGACTCTAATTCTAAACGAAATCTTGCAGAAACGGATTATTGGATCAATATTTCAAATATTTATCAAGTAAATTCATTATTAAAATCAAATATTGAGGGGAATAAATTAAAAATATTACCTCTAGGAAATTCAATTACTTTTGATAAAAGAAGTAGAGATACTGATGAACGAGACGTTGATGATAGAATTGGCTATAGATTTCCTCTATATCAGTTATTTAATTCTTCTCCCATTGGTATTGATTTTATTGGAAGTGAATATGCAGGTAATAATTTCTTTTATCCTGATACTAATAATGCAGCAAATGCTGGTTTCCCTGGTATTACGGATGATCAATTAGCTGAATTACTTACAACAGGTGTATTGGATATGCCGCAATATGGTGGTGAACCTGTTGCGATAACTACTGGTCCTTATTTAGAAACCTATAAACCAGATGTTATATTACTGCACATTGGCACAAATGGGAATGAGTCAAATGGCGGTCAAAGTCCAGATGATATAGAAACTATCCTTGATGAAATTGACCGAGTTGAAATATTGCTGGGAAAGAAAATTGATGTTTTAGTAGCAAGAATAATTAACCGTTCCCCAGTTCAGAATTTCGTCACACTCTTTAATGACAGTGTAGAAGCAATGATTATTGACAGAATTAATAATAGAATAAATGATGCTTATCCTGATAATATTAAAATTTTAGACATGGAAAGTGGGGCGGGCTTGTTTTATGAAATTTCAGCTGATGATTTTATTAATGGGGTTTCTGGTGAGCCTGGAGATATGCATGATCCATTACATCCAAATGATAAGGGATTTGTAAAAATGGCTCAAGTTTGGTTTAATGGAATCATTGATATATTACCAAAACTAAGCGTAAAAATATTTATTGAAGGAGCATATACCGGTTTAAATTCATTGTCATCAAACGTAAATATCCAAAATGATCAGCCATTTAACACAATTCCTTGGAATTATAGTGGAACTGAAGACGCTGGGACTATTCCTGCAAACGTTATTGATTGGGTTTTAGTTTCACTTAGAACGGATACTTCATCTACATCTGAAGTAGCTAAAAGGGCAGGTTTCCTAAAAAATGACGGAACTATTGTTGATTTGGATTGTTTCAGTCCACTTGCTTTTGTTGTAGATAGTGGTGAATACTATGTTGTGGTTGAACATAGGAATCATTTACCTGTAATGAGCGCAGAAAAAATTACTATCTCACCGTAAAGTTAAAACTCAAATCTAATACCAAATGTTGGTAAAATCGGCCAGAGCAAAATCTCTTCAGGTTTTGGTTCGTAAATATCAGGCACAGAACTATATTCGTACTGTTGAATGTTTTTGAAGTTGAAAATATTACTCACATCTAAAAACGCGGAAATATTGAACTTATTAAAATTAAAAATCTTAGAAATTCTAACATCAACTCTTTTATATGCAGGTAAATTTTCAGAATGTCTTTTACCCGATTGCCAAATCCAAATATCCGATTCATTTTTTACTGCAGTTTTAGGTGTATATGGAAATCCACTTCCATAATATGCTTTTAAACTAAAATTCCAATTATTTCCAAGAACTAAATTCGAAACTAAAGATATTGTATGCCTCTGATCAGTATAGCGTGGGTATTCAGCAATATTATCACTAATTATGTCTTCATTAGCTTTGAGATAACCATAGCTTATCCAAGTATAAAATCCTGGTAAACTGAGAACAGTATAAACGTCCAAACCAAATGCAGAACCCTTCGCATCATTTTCCCTTGAATAGGTAATTCTTTCAAAAACGCCATAATAAGATGAAATCAGATCATTATATTTTTTATAGTAACCTTCAATCTTAAAATTTAAGTAACTGTTTGATTTATTGGAAATATTAAAAGATTTTTCCAAGCCAAGTATGTAATGAGTGGACTTTTGAGATTGAGTATTAGTATCTGAAGACTGAGAATATTTTAATTGATCGTATGATGGCGATTGATAAAAATTGCCCCAAGCAGCCTTTAAAGTCATAGATTCCGAAAAACTATATGCTAGATTTAATCTGGGACTAAAACTAAAATCCTTGTTCAAGTCGAAATAATCTACTCTTCCACCTACATTCATTGTGAAATTATTGCTTGGCGAATAAATATTTTCTAGATAAGCAGCATATTTATATGAGTTTGCATTAATCCGATCTGTTCCATACTCTCCTTGATATTGATCAGTACTATCAATCGTCCACAAATCATCAGAATCTTGATCATAATCAATATTTTTATAAGATATACCCGTTTGAATCTCATAATTATGGTTTAATTGATACTGCAGATTAGTGCTCAGCTCAAGAGTTTTGATCTTTAAGGTATCATAAGTTAATCGTTCAAGAAATCTATCAACACTTCTATATTCTCTCTCAAAAAGTCTATATTCATTATCACCTTGATTATAATAATTTATTTCTCCTTGAAATAATGCTTTACTAGAGATGATATTCTTACTTTTTAATGTAAACATTGCAGAAGTATAACTAGCAATATTTTTTTCATTTTCAATTTTAGTTGAGTATATCCTTTCCGGGTTCCATTCAAAATCGTCATTAGCATATATAAATTCAAAAACGAGTTTATTTTTGGGAGATAAGTAATATAATAATCCACCTTGAAAATCATAAAAAGATGGTTTAATTCCGGAAATATCTTCGTAATCAATCATTGAAAGGACATATTCCATATAGCTTTTTCTAGCACCAAAAATGAAACTGGCATTATCACTAAGCGGACCCTCGGCATATCCATCAAAATATGCCAAACTTAATGAAGCCGCACCTGAATAACTTTCCTTGCTTCCTGACCGATATTCTATATCAAGTACAGAACTCATTTTGTCACCATACTTTGCGGGAAAACCACCTGTTATCATACTTACTTTGCGCATTAGATCAACATTAAAAATACCGATACTTGCATTAGCAGCTTCCTTTAAGTGGAAAGGTTCATAAACCTCAGTACCGTTTACCAGCACCAAATTTTCATCTTGATTTCCACCTCTTACGTTGTAATCTGCCTTAAATTCATTATTAACTGTTATACCGGGCAAAGACTGCACTGAGCGCAAAATATCTGGCATTCCAACAGCTATCTCTTTTATTCGTTCACTTTGCATAGTTAAACTGCTGGACTGCATTTGCTCAGATTTTGTTATAGTATTGGAATAAACAGTTACTTCCTGGAGACTTAAATTTATTGGATTCAAACGAATTACAACTATTTCATCAAAATTTTTTTTTGATATTTTATATATTCTTGTTTTGTATCCAACATAACTAATTGTTAGATCATCAAATTCGTTAACTGAAGGAATAAAAAATTTCCCCTCGCTATCAGAGGAAACACCAGATTTTGACTCTAATAAAATATTAGCAAAGGGAAGAGGTTCATTTGTTTGTGAATCTACAACAATACCATTTATTGAATTATTAGTCGATTGTGCATTTGAAGGTGAAATGAAAAGCGTTGCAATAATAATTATTAAAATTAATTTCATTTAATATCTAACTAAACATTTAAGAAAATTAGTGAACAGTAAGTCTGAGAATTAATTATCGTAAATTATAATAGTAATTAAAACAATTTAATGAAAAATTGGAACTTTGCAACTTTATAAATGTTTATATTTTCTAATCTAATGTGACTTTCTTTTCGAAAATGGAGATTAAATGGAATTCAGCTATCAGGATAAGGGCAATTATTTTAGAGGACTTTTAATTTTAATTGGTAAAGATAATATTATTGATGAGAACGAGAGAATAAAGGTAATTGAGCTTGGTAGAAAATTGGGTTTTGACCCAAAATTTTGCAGTGATGCTGTAAATGATTTACTTGAAAATGAATTTATTGATGAAAAACCACCGAAATTTTCTTCAAAAGATACAGCTGAAAAATTTTTTGATGATGCATTTCAATTGGCTATAGTTGATAACGAAATGCAAATTGAGGAATTAGAGTGGCTTAAAAGTGTTGCTATCGAGAATAATTTAGAAGATAAATGGTTTGATAAAAAATTACAGCAGTCAACCAATAAGATAAAACCAATAAAACAATTAAATTAAATTTTAAGTTTCATAGATCCTAAGGAAAAAAATGGCTTTTACATTATCAATTGGGGAATCTGCTCCTGATTTTACATTACCTGCTACCAATGGAAAAACTTATAATCTAAAAGATTTTAGCGACTCAAAATATTTAGTAATCTTTTTTACTTGCAATCACTGTCCTTATGTTATCAACTCTGATGAAGTAACAAGAAAAACTGTTGAAAAATTTCAAGGGCAAGATGTGACATTTGTCGGTATTAACTCAAACAGTAAAAATACATACCCTGAAGATAGCTTTGACAACATGATCATTAGAATGAAGGAACATAATTTTCCTTGGTCATATCTTTATGATGAGTCACAAGAAATAGCCTTAAAATACGGAGCTCTAAGAACACCTCATTTTTATGTTTTTGATGAAAACAGAAAATTAGTTTATATCGGAAGGGGAGTCGACACTCCGCGTGATGCATCCAAAATTAAAGTAAATGATTTAGAAAATGCGCTTAGTGAACTTATTTCAGGCAAGGAAATTAGCGT
>CAYXXW010000231.1:0-5043 GCA_964469115.1 uncultured Melioribacteraceae bacterium | reverse complement strand
CTGAGTGAACCTTCACTTGTTCCTATAACGGATACCTCATCAATCAGTATTTTTCTGAATAATAAGTATGTAAATTATTTTAGTAATGAAAATAATGTATTAGTTAATTTTTCTCAGACCAATCCAAAGGTTACTGTAAATTATACTCCTACTCTTGAAGATGGCGAGTACAATTTGAGAGTTTTTGGTAAAGATGCTTCTGGTAATGTGGGGGATTCTTCAGGAATTAGTAAATCTTTTAACGTTCAAAGTGAAGCAAAACTTCTCAATGTATATAATTATCCGAATCCATTCAACAAAGATACTTACTTTACATTTAAACTGACCCAAATTCCGGATGAGATTAAAATTAAGGTATTCACAATTGCCGGACGTTTGATTAAAGAAATTGAACTTAATGGCTCGCAGTTAAATTATGACTTGAACAAAATATATTGGGATGGAAGAGATGATGATGGTGATTTAATTGGTAATGGAGTATATTTGTACAAAGTTATAATGGATGTTAACGGTAAAAAACAAGATGTTACTCAAAAATTAGCAGTCGTGAGGTAAGAATGAAAAAAGTTATTAGTTTATTTATTTTATTTTTCATCGTTGGTAATATAAACGCCCAGTTTGATAAGTTACGATCAAACGAAGGTTATTTTGGCGGCGGTTTTGGAATGACTTGGATTGATGGCAAACCCCATTATGCATTTCATATGTTCCCTGAATTTGCTTTTGCAAATTTTGGTGTTGGCCTGGATCTTAATCTAGAATTTGATGCATCGGGTAAATTACGCAGCGAAAACTTTAATGAATTTTCAGATTATCTGAGTATTATCCGATATGTTAGGTATGGCTTAAAGAATGATCCATTCTATGCACGGCTTGGGGCATTGGATTATGCGACACTCGGACATGGCTCAATTATGTATATGTATAATAACCGTCCTAGTTATGATTCCCGTAAAATTGGCTTAGAGTTTGATGTTGACTTCACAACCTTCGGATTTGAATCAGTTTATGGAAGTTTTGGTGAAAGTGGTGTTTTTGGTATTAGAGGTTTCATAAGACCATTATTGCTTACTTCTTTAGCAGATGTTCCGATTATAGGAAATATTGAACTTGGGGCAACATATGCAACAGATTTTAATGAAAATGTCGGAGTTTTAGATGGTGCAATAGATTCGCAAACAGATGAGTTCACTGCTACTCAAGATGTGGGAAGTATAGGAATATTAGGTTTTGACGTTGGTCTTCCAATAATAAGGAGCGGTATTTTCGGCTTTGATCTTTATTTTGATTATTCTCAAATTATTGACTATGGAAGCGGAACGGCATTGGGAGGTATTGTTCGTCTAGATGGCTTGGGTTTAGTAAATGTTCGTGCCAAAATGGAAAGAAGATTTAATGGGGATAATTATCTTCCTTCATATTTTAATTCTTTTTATGAGCTTGAGAGATTTAAGTTTAATAGTGGTGTAGTTAATAGTAAAATTCAGTTACTTGAATCTGATATAAATGTTGGGGATGGATATTATGGTGAGTTATTAGTAAGGTTACTTGGTACTTTCGATATTATTGGAAGTTACCAAAGGTTGGATGATCATCCCGAAAGTGGAATTTTTCATGCTGCATCAGAAATTGCACCGGAAGGTTTCCCATATGTCTTAAGAGCCGGATATGATAAAGTAAATATTAGGGACGAAAAAGATTTATTTACATTGGATGATAGATCATATTTGTTTGCCGAGTTAGGATATAAACCTTATCCATACGTATTAGTTTCTATGGTTTATAATTGGACATTCACACCTTTGCGTGATGCTAATGATAAAATTTATGACTACAAACCACAAAAGAAAATAGAACCAAGAATTTCTTTTGTATATCCATTCAGTATGTAATAATTACATTAATGGCCTCATTGATTTTTTTAATGAGGTCATTAATCCTCCTTTTTAATACTTCTCTTCGTGTCCTTTGGGATCTTTGCGGTTAAATTTTTTCACTCCAGCCTAATAATCTACAACTTGTACTTCCAGCTAACTTCATTGAAATTTGACACTTCTATAGCTATATTTCTAAGCTTAATTAAATCTGAAAAATGGAAAATATAAGAAATTTTTGCATTGTTGCGCATATTGATCATGGTAAATCTACCATTGCGGATATGCTCTTGGAAGTTACCGAAACTGTAACTCAGCGGGAAGCTAAGTCTCAGTTACTTGACGACATGGAACTTGAACGTGAGAGAGGAATTACGATCAAGTCGCATGCAATTAAAATGAAGTACATACATAAGGATAAAAAAGTTTACAATTTTAATCTCATAGATACGCCTGGTCACGTTGATTTCTCATACGAGGTCTCAAGATCATTAGCAGCTTGTGAGGGCGCTTTGCTAGTTGTAGATGCAGCTCAAGGTGTAGAAGCTCAAACAATAAGCAATGTATATATGGCAATTGAAGCCGGACTGGAAATAATTCCGGTAATTAATAAGATCGATCTCCCAAGTGCAAGGGTGGATGTAATAAAAAATCAAATTGTTGAACTGATTGGATGTGATGAAAGTGAGATCTTATTAGCAAGTGCAAAAGAAAGAATTGGCTTTGACGAAATACTTACTGCTATTGTTGAAAGAATACCTCATCCCAAAGGTGACCCAAATGCGCCTCTGCAAGCACTGGTTTTTGACTCAGTGTTCGATTCTTATAGAGGAGCAATTGCTTATGTAAGAATTGTAAACGGAGTGCTTAAAGCAAAAGATCAAATTAAATTTTTTACCACAGGCAATGTTCATCTGGCTGAAGAAATAGGGGTATTGGGATTACGCAAGCAAAAACGTGATGAACTATTAACCGGTGATGTCGGCTATATTATTGCTAGTATTAAAGACGTTCACGATACAAAGGTTGGGGATACGATTACTCATGCAAAAAATAGCGCGGTAAAGCCTCTTGCCGGTTATAAAGAAATTAAACCGATGGTGTACAGTGGTCTTTATCCATCTGATTCTGATGATTATGAAGATTTAAGAGATGCTATTGAAAAACTTCAGCTTAATGATGCATCTTTAGTTTTCATCCCCGAGACATCTGCTGCTCTCGGTTTTGGTTTTAGATGTGGATTTTTAGGGATGCTCCACATGGAGATTATTCAAGAGCGCTTAGAAAGAGAGTATGACCAGAACATTGTTACAACTCTGCCTAACGTTGAATATTTTGCATATACAAAAAAAGGTGAAAAGATTGTAGTTGATAATCCTGCCGATCTTCCACCGGTCGGTGATCTGGAAAAAGTTGAAGAACCGTTCATAAAGGCTCAAATTGTGGTACCCAGCGAGTATTTAGGCAATATTATGAAACTTGCTATGGACAAGAGAGGAATTTATAAAAATACAACTTACATCGATCCAACAAGAGCTGATGTTGAATATGAGTTCCCTCTTTCAGAAATAATTTTTGATTTCTATGATAAACTAAAATCAATCTCGCGAGGATATGCTTCATTTGACTATGATTTTTTTGGCTATAAAGAATCTGACCTTGTTAAGCTTGATATTATGTTAAATGGTGATAATGTAGATGCTCTTTCGATCATTGTGCATAAAGATAAAGCTTATGATTGGGGTAGAAAAGTTTGCTCCAAACTTAAAGAGTTAATTCCCAGACAAATGTTTGAGATTGCAATACAAGCTGCAATTGGAAATAAAATTATTTCGAGAACAAATATAAAAGCATTACGAAAGAATGTACTGGCAAAATGCTACGGAGGTGATATTACCAGAAAGAGAAAACTTCTCGAGAAACAGAAAGAAGGGAAGAAGCGAATGAAACAAGTCGGTAATGTTGAAATTCCGCAAGAAGCATTTTTGGCGGTTTTACAGTTGGATGAATAAAAGGTATTAATTGTAAATATTGAGTGCCACCAGAAACAAAAATGGATTTAGAAGTTATAATGGTAATCCTCTGAAAAGTAGGTTTCAATATTAGTTGTCATCCCGATGAAAATCGGGATCTATTTATTGATGATGTTCAAGAGATTCTCACGATTGCCTGCCGGTAGGCAAGTGGCTCGGCTCCTCAGTATGACGTGGAATTATTATTAGTTATAATAAATAAATTTTAGAAGATTTAGGAAAATTTAATGGCGAAAGAGAAAGAACAAACAAAAGAAGAAAAAAGACAAAAAAGACTAAGCAGAACATCACTTCAAAAATTTTTAGATTTCTGGAAGAACTTATTTTTTGCGGCAATCGCTGCATTGCTGATTAAAACATTTTTAATTGAGACATCTCGTGTACCAACAGGCTCAATGGAAGAAACCATTATGGTAGGTGATTTTTTATTTGTAAACAAATTCATTTACGGCTCTTCCTCGCCAAGAAATATTCCATTTACAAATGTTGCACTTCCTTATTTTCAATTGCCGGCAATGCGTGAACCTGAGAAAGGTGATATCTTTGTTTTTGAATACCCCGGCGATAGAGATGTAATTGTACCTACCGAGATTTTAAATTATGTAAAAAGGTGTGTAGGGGAACCGGGAGATACCATTGAAATAAAGAATAAGGTAGTATATATTAATGGAGAGGAATTGAATAAACCGCCTCATATTCAATATATGATGGCTCAGATACTTCCAAAAAGTTACACGCGACCGGATATTTTCCCAAATGGAAGCGGCTGGAATAAAGATCAGTATGGTCCCTTGGTAATTCCGAAAAAAGGTGAGATTGTAAATTTAACACCGAAAAATATTGATATTTATCGTATGGTAATTAATCGAACTTACGGAAAAGATGTAGTGGATATAAAAAACAATCAAGTTTATGTAGATGGAAAAGTAGCAGAACAATATGAAATACCGCAAGATTATTATTTTGCGATGGGTGATAATAGAGACGATAGTGCCGATAGCAGATATTGGGGCTTTGTTCCAAGAGAAAAAATAGTTGGGGAAGCTCTAATGATTTATTGGTCATGGAATCCGAACATTTCCTTTGCTAATTTTTTCAAACTTTTAGGTTCCACCAGATTTAATAGAATCGCTAAA
>CAYXXW010000230.1:1888-5068 GCA_964469115.1 uncultured Melioribacteraceae bacterium | reverse complement strand
TATCCTGCAAAATATTTTGTAACCACTAAAAGTCAAGTGACAAATGCAATTCAAACTATTCAAGATGAATTAAAAGAAAGATTAGAATATTATTGGTCGGAAGAAAAATATTTAGAAGCTCAAAGATTAGAACAGCGAACACGTTATGATATTGAAATGATGCGTGAAATAGGTTACTGTTCAGGTGTAGAAAACTACTCCAGACATATGGATGCCCGTCCACCCGGGTCGCGTCCTTCATGTTTGTTTGATTATTTTCCAAAAGATTATTTAGTTATTATTGATGAATCCCATGTTACCGTTCCGCAGATCAGAGGTATGTATTTAGGCGATAGGTCTAGAAAAGAGACATTGGTTGAACATGGTTTCAGACTTCCATCGGCATTAGATAACCGTCCGCTAAAATTTGAAGAATATGAAAATTTAACTAATCAAGTAATTTATGTCAGTGCAACGCCAGCTGATTATGAGCTTACAAAAACCGGCGGTGCGTATATTGAACAGATAATTAGACCAACCGGCTTGCTAGATCCAGGAATAACAGTTAAACCGATTAAAGGGCAAATTGATGATCTAATAGGAGAAATTAGAGAGCGAGCAACCAAAAGTGAGCGAGTGTTAGTTACTACTTTAACAAAAAAAATGGCAGAAGACTTAACCGATTATTTGGATAAACTTAATATTAAGGTCCGATACATCCATAGTGATATTGATGCACTTGAAAGAGTTAAGATTATACGTGATTTAAGAATTGGGGATTTTGATGTTTTAGTTGGAGTTAATCTCTTGAGAGAAGGGCTTGATCTGCCTGAGGTGTCTTTAGTTGCAATAATTGATGCCGATAAAGAAGGGTTTTTACGTAGTGAAAGATCCTTGATGCAGACTGCCGGTAGAACTGCAAGAAATGTAAATGGTAAAGTTATTATGTATGCCGATGTAATTACAAAATCAATGGCTAAGACAATTAATGAAACAAATAGAAGAAGAAAAATTCAACTAAAGTATAACGAAAAACATAATATCACCCCTGTTACTATATTTAAGAGCCGCGAAGACATTTTAAGCTCTACTTCAATTGCTGAATTACGAAAAAAAGAACCTGAGAATGAAGCTTCATTTTCTAAAGTAGCCGAGCCAGTTCTAAAATATATGACAAATGATCAGAAAAAGGATTTGATAAGTCAACTTGAAGAAGAAATGCTTAATGCAGCAAAAGATCTTGAATTTGAACGTGCTGCCTCATTAAGAGATGAAATTGAAAAATTGAATAAAATGTTAAAGTAAATTAAAACTTCTGTTTATTATCTCTTCCGCTAATTCTTTATAAGCAATTGCCGCTTTAGATTTCGGGTTCACTAATCCGATTGGTTTCTTACTGAATGAAACGTTCATCATATTGGCATCTTTCGGTATAGATTTATTCAGAAGAATTGGTGAATTCATTTCGAAGAGTTTTCTCTTAAAATTAAAAGATGCTCGAATATTTTTTTCATAAGACGTAATGAATATTCCTTCTATCTTGAGCTTTTGATTATGTCTTCTATTTATATACTCAATCCTATTTAATAAATCATTTATTGCTTCAAGCGAATATTCATCCGTTCTAATTGGGACAAGTATTGAGTCAGAAGCAATAAGTGCTAAATTGGTTGGTCCAAATAAGTATGGGGGACAATCAAAAATAATAAATTTATAATTCTGTGAAATTCTACTTATTACATTTCTAAGCAACAATTCATTAGTTATTAATCTTTGTTGTCTTCCTTCTTCAATTGCATTTAATTTAATTTGGGGAATACAATCAAGATTATCAATGCCTGTTGGATGAATAACGGCTTCTATCGGTTTAGAATAACTGAATACGTCAAAAATATCACCAAAAATATTTTCATGATTAAAACCAAGAGATAGTGAGCATGCTGCTGTAGGGTCAAGATCAACAATAAGTGTTTTATAGTTAGCCTTGGCAAAGTAAAAAGCTAAGTTAACCGCACTAGTAGTTTTTCCAACACCTCCTTTTGGAAGACAGACTGAAATAATTTTACTCATATTGGAATAGTGATTAACCCTTAATAATACCTGAATTAGAAGATAATCTATTTCCCGATCATTTTATATGATTTACATCAAAATTACAATATTTTTTTACAAATATTTTGGATAAAAAAACGCATAGATGATATATATAGTAGTGGGAGCGGGAAAATAATCAGAAGGTAAAAAAAGAGCGGCTAATTCATGCCGCTCTGTAAAACAGTAATAAAAAGTTTTAAGGTGCTAATCAGCAACTTCTATTTTGAACGGAACTTTTAATTTTTCCCAGTGAAGATAAGCAGTAGCTGATGTACCGGCTAAATCCTCAAATCCAAAAGTGAGCCATTCTTGATGAGGAGCATCTTGTGGTGAAACTTTTATTCTTAATGCGTCTTCAGCTTCATTATATTGATAACTTCCCCAGAGTGAATCATTAGTACTGAACATTACCACAAACTCGCTTTCTCCGGGTATCATGTGAATACCATATTTACCAGCAGCTAATTTTTCACCTTCAACTAAAATATCTTTGTTTGTTTCTATTGATGAGTTTTTATTAGCTCCGGCTCTCCATGGGAAAGGTTTTTCATCAGAATACTTGTTTCCGGGTGTTAATCCCCAAGGGACTAATTCTCCCCAAATGGTTCTGTCTTTTACTCCGGGTCTGCTAAATTCAAAAGTTACTTCTGTATCCAAACCTAAATTTTGTGATACACTTGCTCTTAAACTCTTAGGAATTTTATCCCCTTGAGCAAAAATGGCAATAGATGATCCCAGTAAAATGGATATTGTGATAAAGATGATTTTATTGATTGATTGTGATTTCATTTGTCTTCCTTTGTTTGTTAATCAAAAATAACTATTAAAATGTTAGATAAACTGTCTTTTTTTTTTGCAAGCAATATATTTAAAACTTTTGATTGATAATCAGAAAGATTATAATTTATTAACAAGCTGTTCAGCAGTTGCCATCAAATTCATTTTACGAGCACCTTCCCAAAGTTCAATTCTTGAATTATGACCTGGAATTGTGTTTGTTTCTGCTATTTGATCCAGTGTTTTACCTTCTTTAATCTTCAGTGCAACATAATCAATTAGGGACTGAAGGTAATCTCTCATGTCTATCAGGTCTGTTTTACTACCGGT
>CAYXXW010000230.1:0-1788 GCA_964469115.1 uncultured Melioribacteraceae bacterium | reverse complement strand
TCAGGTAATTTAATTCTCCACATATTGTTAAAAGTTGTATTGGCAGTTACAACTTGGCCTTCTGTTTCTTTTCCTTTATTATGCTTGAGCTGAAGTTTTGTACAATTTTCATGCGCTACAATATTTTTAGTAAAATCCTTTAAGAAGAAATTGCCAAGTGTATGATCATTGTGATGATGTGTATTAATCAAGTAATTTATTTCCCCAGTTGATTTTGAGTCTAGCTCATTCTTGAAATTTTTTGCAGTATCAGGGAATTGAGAATCGATAACAATAATCATGTCTTCCTTTACATACCAGCCAATTGTTCCTCCTTTTTCATTATAAACCCCAATAGTGTTTCTTAGCTCACGAAAATTATTTTGATCAAAAAGTATGTGTTCAATTGGTTTGTGCCCTTGCAAAAGTAGTCCGCCAAAAAACACAGAACTGGTTTTCAGAAATGATCTTCTATCCAATTTCATTGTAATTTCCCTTCAAAAGAATGTTAACTTTACATATTTTTCTTAAGTAAATAATAAATAAGTTAATATTTTTTGCAATAATATTTGAGAATATTTTATGATTAAAAGAATTTTCATTACTGCCATAATTATTTTGTTAACTATTCTGTGTACCAACAAAGAAATTCGTGATACTAGTTACCAAGTAAAATACAATATTATCGAGCCAGGCAAAGGGATTTATGCAATTGTTGAGAAAGATGTAACCAAGACTAAAACCAAAAATAATAATTTTGAAACTGTTTATTATGATGATGATAAATTAGTAAAAATTGAACGATACGATAAATCCGAAAAATTATCAGATAAATTTGATGTTGCTGCAGTAACTCAACTTGAATACAATTTTGATGGTAATGTTAAGTATTTAAAATATTTTGACAAAAATGGCAACAGATCTGAAGATGAAATTTTCGGTTATTGGTCGGTGGAATATATTTATGATGAACAAAATAGAGTGCGAATGGAAATTTACCGTGATGCTAACTCAAAATTTTTAGAAGTGCCCAGAGATAATTCGGGTGATATTGCTAAAGTAAATTTTCTTTCCCCAATATTAACATACGAATACATTGATGATCAGATAATAATAAAGGCGCTGGATCAAAATTTTAATCTGCTTAAAGAAGTTTACGGAGATAAACCTTGCGTACCATTTATTGATTGTGGCGAGAACAACTAAAAATTCAAATGCAGAAGATCAATTTTAGTAATTTTATTCAATTAGCAGGTGTTATAGATCAGCAAGAAGCTGATATGCTTGTAAAATGGGGGGTAAATTATTTAGGTTTTCCTCTTAGATTACCAGTAAATCAAGAAGATCTTACCGAAGATGAAGCCAAATCAATTATCAAAAGTTTAGAGCCGCCAAATTATGGAATAGTAATTTCTTATTCTTCAACTGCAGAAGAAGCAATTGAGCTTTGTGCTAAAGTTGGAGCAAATATTATTCAGCTTCATGGACCAATTGCTATTGAGGAATTATCAAAGCTAAAAAATCTGAATCCCAAAATACAAATCATTAAAAGCCTTGTGATTAAAAATGATAATGAACGCCAGCTCTTAAAAACTTTGACAGAACTTGAGTCCCATGTAGATGCTTTCATAACTGATACTTATGATCCTCAAACCGGTGCAAGCGGAGCTACAGGAAAAACACACGATTGGGAAATAAGCAAAAGATTCATTGAATTATCTTCCAAACCAATAATCTTAGCTGGTGGTTTGAACCCCGATAATGTTTATGATGCAATTATAAAGGTTAAACCCGCCGGAGTCGACGTCC
>CAYXXW010000229.1:0-5127 GCA_964469115.1 uncultured Melioribacteraceae bacterium | reverse complement strand
TTTCCCATTCAAGTTCATTCGGTAAACGATAACCATAATACTCAGCGAACGCATTAGCACCAAACCAAGTTACATAAATAACAGGGTGGTCTTTATAATCTGTCGCAATCGAGAATGTTTTGCCATCCCAACTAATTACACCTATGTTGTATCCAAGAGATGTGGCATCAATGTCATAGAGTGAGTACGTTCCTTCCGGCCAAAATATGTCACCAGAGTATTGAGTAGTTACTTTATTATCTTCCACCGAAATGAAACCACTACTATATGCTTCGTTCAAGAAATTTACAAATTGTTGATTAGAAACTTCATATTTCATTGCTTTATAATCATAATCGATCATAGTTGGTAAGTTAGATTTTCCGTAAGTAAATTCACCAGATTGGACAATAACTATTTCAAAATTACTGGGAGCAACACCTGTGGAAAATTTCCAAATAATTCCTTCTGATTTCAGTTCTCCCTCAATTGCTACTATCTTCCAGTAATAAGTCCTATTGGGCTGTAAAATTCCTGGATCGAATGAGTTTGTTTTAATACTGTCTTGAATAAGTTCAAGTGTATCACTTAAACCAAAATAGACTGAGTATAACAATGATTCGTTATAAGAATCTACTTCTTTCCAAGTCAATTGGCTATATATTGATTGATCGATCGATCCATCAGCTGGAAAAGGATTACTCGGTTTTTCATGAGGTAAATTTTCCGGTTCTATAACACTGTCTTCTTTGCATCCAAAAATTAGAATAAATAAAACGAAATAAATATATATGAGTTTTTTATTCATATTATCAACTCTATTTTAATCCATTATTACCGCGGGGATCTCAATAGTGAAAATTGAGCCTTGAGGTACATTATCTTCAATTATGATCTTTCCGTTCATTTTTGAGACAACTAAATCGCATAAACTTAATCCTAACCCATATCCTTTAATTCCTTCAGCCTCGACATCTTTTCCTCTAAAAAATCTATCGAATATTTTCTTTTTCTCATCATCTGGAATTCCAATTCCTTGATCTTTAATTCTAATTTTCGCTCTATCATCAACTATAAGAGCATCAACAATTACTTGCTGATTCGATGAATATTTTAACGCATTATTAATAATATTTTCGATTACCATCTTGAAGTAATCAACCTCACCTAAAAGATAGATGTTATCTTCAATGTTATACGACACTTGAACATTTTTATAGTTTCTTGAAATCTCATTTTCTATTAAACTTGTAAAGTTGAATACCTTATTCCCGGGTGCACATGCCTCACAATCTCTAGCCAATATGAGTAAAGTTTTTACAATTTGGATCATCTGTTTTGTTTGATGCTGAACCAATTTTAGAGATTCTTTATAATCTTCCGAACTATGCTCCCTTTTTAGAACATATTCAAGTTCCGTATTGATGGCCGTCAGGGGAGTCATCAATTGATGAGATGCATTATCAGAAAATTGTGCAATTTGACCAATCTGAAATTCTAAACGTTCAAATAGATCGTTTAACGTATCTCTTAACCTGCCAAACTCATCATTACTGTCTGCCAAATAGTATATTCTTTTGCTAATATTCGAAGCAGTGACTTCGTCGGCAAGATCAATGATCTTATTAATTGGGTTGAGAGTTCTCTTAATAAAAAAGAAACTAATCAATGTAAAAAGGATTATAATGAAAGGAAGCGAATATAAATTAAACAATACTAAATTCTCAACGACTTCGTTTATTGCAGCTTTTGGAGTCGATAATTGAATTAAGCCGATTTGGTTTCCATTCTGACTCAAGAATTTTGCATAAACAGTTCGAAGTCCAGCATATTTTACATGAAGATCTTGAAAGTAATATTTATTTGAAAAACTTGGGAACTCGATCGGAATTGATTCATATTCATTTACATTCCTTGAAATGAATAGAGTATCTCCTGTATTATTATATATCTGGAGAAAAAATGAACTTTCTGAGACTTCTGTTAGATCACTCTCTTCAAATTCAGTGGGTGAAACTATCTTTAATGAATCAGCCTCGTATATTACCGACAATTCAATATGTTCTAACTCGTGCTCCAGCCTGGTATCAATTGCATCATTAAAATATGAATTCAGCTGCAGCATAATAAAAAAGTTAAAAATAAGAAAAACTACCATCAGCGAAATTATTACCCAGATGGAATTCCGTTTTACTGATTTTGTAATTATTGGTAATTTAGTTCGATTACGATATAAATAGGTATCCTTCACCATATACAGATTTTATATATTTTTTTTCAGAAATATTTTCAAGTTTTTTTCTAAGATTTTTTACTGTTACATCTACAACATTCGTAGAAGTCGTAAAAGGAAGCTTCCAAACATCTTCGCACAATTTTTCTCTTGTTAAGATAGAGTCTTTATTTTCTACAAAGTATTTTAATAGTTCAAATTCCATTTCTGGAAGTTTTATCTCATTATCTGGTGTAGTTAATGAGTGATTAATCAGATTCAAAGATAGATCGTCAAAATCAATTGTACTAATACTTGATTTATATCTTCTAAGTACTGCATTTATTCTGGCTAAAACCTCCTCAAATGAAAATGGTTTTGTTATATAATCATCTGCTCCAATGTCAAAGGCCTCAATCTTATTCTTTATATCGGATAGTGCAGTAAGAAGTATAATGGGAATATTTTTATTCACTTCTCTCACTCTTCGGCATATTTCAATTCCACTAACCTTAGGAAGTCGCCAATCAAGCAAAAGAAGGTCAAATGATTCAGAACTGATTTTGTCTAATCCACATTGACCATCATAGCATACACTGCTTTCAAATCCCTCTTCCTCAAAACTTTTATTCAGTGAATCCGCAAGTTGTTTTTCGTCTTCTACTATTAGTAGTTTCATTTTAGTTACCTAGTTTCTAAAGTAAATATAAAAATATATGGTCAATAAAGAACTCAACAATAATTAAAAATTTTTCATTATTGTTTTCTTTACAAAAGACCGCAACATCCATATTTTGTATTTGAAAATCAATACAAAATCTCAATCTGGAGGATTTATGCATAAAAAACTATTTACACTTTTTCTCGTTGCTTTAATTACAACTCCGCTTCTAATAGCACAAGAATATGTTGGTTCTGATAGATGTATCCAATGTCACAATTCTGTTAATAGTGATCTTGGCTATAATATTGTTGAAGAATACCAGAAATCTGGTCACCCATACAAATTAAATGAAATAATGGGTGGACATCCAACCTATCCAGAAAATACAACTCCTGGTGTTGTACTGCCAAATGGAAAAACATGGGATGATTTTTCTTATGTTATTGGTGGATACGGATGGAAAGCAAGATTTATTGATAAAAATGGTAAAATCTTTACTGGTGATGAAGGCTCTGATAGTTTAGCTCAATATAACCTTGAGGATGAAGGTTGGGTTACTTATCACAAAGGTGAAGATAAAGCTTATAACTATGGATGTTTCCAATGTCATACAACTGGTCCATCTGAAGAAGGAACCTGGAACGAAAACACCCCCGGTTTAGGTACGTTCAGTGAGCCTGGAATACGTTGCGAAGGCTGTCACGGTCCTGGTGGAGATCATGTTAACAGTCCCAGTACATCGCCTCCTAACTCCGGTGATGTTCTTAAAATAGAAAGATGCGGTGACTGTCATCAAAGAGGAGGAGCAACTAATGCAATCCCTGCAAGTGGCGGTTATATAAAGCATCATGAACAAATAAATGAAATGCGTGCTTCAAAGCATGGTGATGGAAATGGCGGAGAGTTAACTTGTGCATCTTGTCATGATACACATATCGCACTTCGCTATCCTGATGTTGCTGGAGATGGACTTTCTGGTATTTCAAAGAACTGTCAAACGTGCCATCCAAATAAGGAAATTTTAGTAAATGGAACACCAAAATCTAATGATTGTATAGATTGCCATATGCCACCAGCTTCAAAATCAGCGGTTGGAATGCAAGCAGGAAATGGATGGAGAGGTGATGTAAAAACCCATATTATGGCGATTAATACTGATGCGGTAACACGTGAAGCTATGTTTAATGCTGAGGGAACACTAGTTGAGTTGGATGGTAGCGGTTTAGCCGCTGTAACACTGGATTATGCTTGTTTGAGATGTCATACTTCAGAAGATGTCGCTTGGGCATCCTCATACGCAATCGGAATCCATACAAATGGAATTGTAGCAGTTGATGATAGTAAACAAATTCCCGTAGCTTTTGAATTGGAACAGAACTTTCCTAATCCATTTAATCCTGCTACCACAATAAAATTCAGTTTA
Source organism: uncultured Melioribacteraceae bacterium (assembly GCA_964469115.1). Lineage (GTDB taxonomy): Bacteria > Bacteroidota > Ignavibacteria > Ignavibacteriales > Melioribacteraceae. Next base: position 849 of record CAYXXW010000229.1, on the reverse strand, counting down.
CCGAAAGCAAGCGATGTTAAATTAAATGTATATTCCGTAGAAGGTTCATTAGTGGCAGAATTAGTCAGTGATAAAATGCCTTCAGGAAGCCATACTATTGAATTCGATGCCTCTAATTTAGCTAGTGGTGTTTATGTTTATTCAATTCAAGCCGATCAATTTGTTTCTAGCAAAAAAATGATTTTACTGAAATAGTAATTTCTGGATGTATGTGATTTTTTAAAGCCCGACTTGAGTTGTCGGGCTTTTTTTTTACTTTTCAAGCCGAACAAAAATTTAACTATTTGATAATTTCGAACTTTTCTGTTGCTTACTTATCTTGTGACCCTATGGATTTAATTATTATTTCAATTGTTGCACTCCTTGTTGCAGGGCTTACATTTTTTAGCGGATTTGGACTTGGCACATTACTCATGCCCGCATTTGCATTATTTTTCCCGGTTGAAATTGCTGTTGCTGCTACCGCTTTGGTCCATTTGGCAAACAATATCTACAAGGGAATTTTAATGGGTAAGCATGCAGATCTTAAAGTAGTTTTACTTTTTACTCTGCCGGCAGCATTTACCGCAATAATTGGAGCATTACTTTTAAGTTATTTCAGCAATCTCCCACCAATTGTAGAATATTCTTTATTTGGCAAATTGTTCTCTATAACTCCCGTAAATATCACAATTGGTATTTTAATGATAATATTTGCACTTGTAGAGTTAATACCTTTTCTAAAAATCCAACACCTAACTATCTCATTTGAGAGAAATCAGATTTGCATTAGGATCAGCTCGAAACCCAATAGTTAGTGTGTATAGCACCTGAACCTATCACCCAGATATCGGTAAATACCGGCACAAT
>CAYXXW010000228.1:0-5179 GCA_964469115.1 uncultured Melioribacteraceae bacterium | reverse complement strand
GTATTTCGCTTACCTTGCATGCTTGGGCTTGTAATTGATATAGTTGCTAAGGAAATTGAACCTTTATCCGAATCCAAAATCCTTCCTTCGAGTTTGCCAGTTGATTCTTGAGAAAGTATTGTTAGATGGAAAAGAAAGTAAAAAAGGAAGGTTAGACATTTGGTTCTTTTCATAATCAACTCCAGATTTGGTGGAATTTTAATGAATCTTAAGAACATAGTCCCTTGAAAGAAGCACAATATATATGCTGGAGAGAATGTTACCGACTGAGAGTTAAAACGTTTCTCTCAAGGAGGAGAATTATTTGATGTTAGTAAAGTAAAAATAAAATAATGATAAGTCAATATATAAATAGCAATAATATATATAGTTAAAAATGAGACAATAGGATATAACATCTAAATTAAAGCAGCAATGTTTATACCTATTAACTAAGTAAGATTACGATTTGCTGAATAGAGAGTATCATTTATACTTTAGATGTTGTAAATATAAATGCCATCTTATTAGAGATGGCATTTAATTGAAAGTCTCATAAAAATAGAATCACCAGCTTAAATGAATAATTATTCTTGCTCTTTTTCATTTTCTGCTGATGGCATTTCTTTCTTTTCCTTCTTCTTTTTCTTTGAGTAATTAAGTAGCAGATTAATAACACTGGTTAGGAGGAGCGCTAATAGAATTAATGTTATAAAATAAGATATTGAAGAGAATACCAAGATTAGAAAGAAAAGAACAACTGGTGTGAAATATGAATTGGCATATTTTATTAAAGTTCCTTTATTTGCTTTTACTGAATTATATAATTGTGTTGACTTCTCTTTTATAAAATTCCATGGTTTGTTGAATCTTCTTCTATTTATATAAATCAACAAAATAATTATTATTATTACAAACCATTTGATAAAATTATTAACCCACAATTGAGTATACGTAACACTGAAAGAAAGCTCATCCTCGGACTTAATTATACTTTTGGCAAATCGATAAACTTGTCCGCTTGTTGGTATTTCAATTTGAATTGGAAGAACGCCTGTAGATAATCCGCTTACGGAAGCTGAAGGAGAACGAGCTACATCATCCAATCTTTGGCTGAATTCCAGTTCTGCGTTTACCTGGCTGCGCATCTCTTCTTCCTTAAGTTGGTTATTTCTGAAACTACTTGTTAAATCTTTTCCCTTATATACTTTCTTCAATCTATCCATATCCTCTTTGCTTTCTAAACGTCCTAATTCATTATTCATAATTGATTCATCATATTCTCTTCTACTGCCTGAGAAAATATTAATACCTCTAATAATTTCTTCCTTTTCCAGAGTACTGCTGAAATATTTATAGGAATAATCGTTTGGAAGATAAACTGACCAAATTAACTGACTTATCATCAAATCAACAGCCGGTAGGCTTGACTCCCTGGAACCAAAGAAATCAAATGGATCATCTGACAAATTATAGATCACTTCGACAGGGAAAGTATCTAATTTATTATTGAAAGATTTTGAACGAATTAGCGGAACTAATAATTCTCCATCGTTATTTAAAGAAGATTCTACTGGCTGGTTGCCTACAAATACACTCCATACATCTGCATTTTCGGGTAGTGTAATTTCAAGAAATTGTTTTGAACTGTTGCGCACTTGATAAACAAGTCTATGAACAATTTTACCATCTTCTGTAAATAGAGTGACAACACTTGCAGAGTTAATAGTAGCAAGCGGGACACCAATCTTTTCATGCTTTTTAATATCAAACATCATATTAAATGGATGCTTTAAATATTTATAACCTACAATTAGAGGTTTTGCTGATTTGTTAACAAGTTGGTAAGGCAATTTAGGAATTGATATTTTTTCTAATCCATCATCCTTTGTAACTAATACTTCCGCGCTTGTATTTAGAGCAACTCCAATAAATCCCGTTTCTCTAACTGTGTTTATTGTTTTGAAGCCTGTAAAAATATTTTTTAATCCATCCTCAGTTAATGAAGTCTCAGCAGTTATACTAACGGTCACCTTTCCCTTTTTTCCATATGTAAAGGGAATATGGATTAGCTGATTTCCCTTGTCAGTAATTTCTTGCCACTCACCAACACCTTCACCGGTAATAGATAGAATATTCATGTTAGCTGGGATGGTAATTCTAACCGCGTCAATCTCACTGTGGAGGATATTATAATTTATGTCTGATTGAATTTTAAGCACATCATCATCAATTGATACAAGGTGATATATTTCACTATAAAGTTTGGCCGGTAATTTTTCTGATGCAGCAATTTTCTTCCGCCATCTAATACTTATTGCTGATTTTTGTGCAATAACTGCTGACAGGATCATCTTATTCCCGGATAGGCTTGTTTGAACTTGCTGAGCATCTGGTATTTCAAAATCAATTTCTTTCTTTGGAACTTCAAGACGCAGTAAAGTTATTGGTGTCTGCTGTATTGCTAGATCAATTTTATTAGGACCCTGCTCAAGAGAGGACTTAACTGAAAATGATGCTGTCACTAAATATTCACCAGCTTTTGATAAAATAATATTATGAAATCCATTTTCGCCTACCACAAGAGCTGGTTTGCCGTTCACTTTTATATCTGATATTGCAATAGATTGTTTAAGAACGGGAATTTTTAAATAAGTATCATTTTTCAAAACATGTACCGTAAATGAAGCTGTAAAATCGGTATTGTTCTTATTCATTTTTCCATAATAAATAGATTTAGTAATTAAAAAATTAAACGGCGGATCAATACCGTCTGGACTTGGGGGTTTCATTTGGTTAATAAGATTTTTGAAATCATTTCGTTTCATTACAACGTCACCGTTTTTTAAAGTATGTTTAGGTGAAGTGGTGACGCCTGTTTGTACAAGAAGTTTTTGATAAGTTTCTAACGAAATAACAATTTCATCTTCATCAAGATTAATTAATTTCTTAAACTCATCCCAAGGAATAGATAGTTCACTATTATTTTTGTCTTCTTGAGCTAGTAAACCTGAAGGTGAAAAAAATAAAGAAGCAAGTAGGACAAGTATAAAACTTATTGTCGCGTTTTTCATGATACAACCTCCAAAAATTATTTTGTTTGAATTAAAAGTTTTGGTTATACATCATAAATTAAAATTTGGTTGTGATTTATCTCACATGCTGATAGAAGTAAAAAAAGTTCTTAGCAGTTAATTAATTAAATATAAGATTTAGTGTTAGAATGACAAATTAGTTTACCTTTTTAAATATGATCTTGAAAACTTTGATATGAGTGTGTTTAATTAAATCCAGTTACTTACTTTAAGATTTTTAACTCTTTGAAATTCTTTAGCATTATTGGTAATTAATGTGCTTTTATTTGCGAGCACAATTGAAGCGATAATAAGATCATTAGGGCCAATGGGATTACCAGATTTTTCTAACGAACTTCGAATTTTAGAATAAGCTTCTGCAGAATTACTATCGAACGGTATAATTTCAAAGGGAAATAAAAAATCGTTTACTAATTTAAGATTCTCCTTTTTCTTTACACTTTTTTCAACACCATATAAAAGTTCGGCTTTAACAATTGAGGGAACTTTTATATCGTTAGGAGATATCTGACGAAATTTATTTTCAAGATTTGAATAAGTACCTTTGAGAAAGTAAATGCAAATATTAGTATCGAGAAAATAGTTCATAATTTATCTCTTTTAGAATCATCATTAAAATTCAGCTCATCCGGTGGTACAAATGTTTTATCGTGTAAGGATCCAAAAAGATTAAACCAGTCTTCAGGCCAAGAGTTGCTTAATGATGTTTTTATTTTTGAAGAAACCCACTTAGAAATTGACTTTTTCTCAAGTTTTGCTGCTTCACCAACTTTCTTTAAAGTGTCATCATCTACATATAATGAAATTTGCGGCATATTGATTCCTTTTTAATTTAAATATATAATAAAACAAGTATAATTGCAAGTATATTTGTTAAAGCTGCTCAATTAGCAATATTCACTTCACCACACCTTGGACACTTAACAGAATTGCCCTCAAAAGTTGGGGGAACTTTAATTGTTACTCCGCATTTGCAATTGTAAAAGTTGTATCCATTCACACCCATTACTATGTTGCCCAGTTTACGCTGCTCTTCTTTTTTTGTCAAATTAGGAGTTGGAATCATTCCTCCAATAATTGGAATGTCTTGAACAGCTTTTAATCCGGAATCTGGGATTAATTGTTCTGAGTTATTTTTAACCTTGTTGTAAACTGTTTGATAATCCGCATAATCGACTCCGTGCATCATTCCGCGTAAAATCTTAATTCTTTCAGTAAGGGGTGGATGAGTACTGGATAAGTCTGAAATTTGCATTCCCGTTTTTTTTAAAGGATTAACAATGTACATTCCTGCTGTAGCTTTATTTGCAGATTTTAAATTAAATCTGTTTTGAGACAGCTTTTCTAAAGCAGATGCTAAACCTTCTGGGTAACGAGTTAATCTTACTCCGCTTGCGTCTGCTAGGTATTCTCGTTTTCTTGAAATTGCAAAATATAACAGCCGCGCTAAGATAGGCGCAAGTATTGCTAGAGCAAGAGAAAATACCATTATAACTAGCTGAGCATTTCCGCCGCCGGATGATTTATTGTTGTAACGATTAAGAGAAGATCCACCAAGTCCAAACCAATGTCCTCTCAAAGAAATTTCAGCAATTATTACAATTGCTCCCAACATAATTCCGGCGAAGGTCATAAACAGTACATCACGATTTATAATGTGAGAAATCTCATGAGCAATAACACCTTGCAGCTCATCTCTATTTAATTGACTTAATAAGCCAGCAGTAACTGCAACTATACTATCTTCTGGATTTCTGCCAGCCGCAAATGCGTTGGGCGCTTGTTCATTTACAATATAGATTTTTGGCATTTTGGGCAGATTGGCAGCAATTGTCATCTCCTCAACAATATTGAATAACTGAGGATGAATATCTTTTGTCACTTCCTTTGCATTGCTTAAAGATAGAATTACTTTACTGCCGGCAAAGTAACTAATTAGAGAGAGGACACTCCAAAGTATTAGTGCAATAAAAATTCCAAACGATCCGCCCCCTTGCCCAAGAAAGGATTCACCAAAGAAATAACCCAATAATAAAAGGATTATTCCCATGCCCAAGAAAAGTAGAAAAGACCTGCGTCTATTTGCTTGAATTAATTCCCACACA
>CAYXXW010000227.1:0-5188 GCA_964469115.1 uncultured Melioribacteraceae bacterium | reverse complement strand
CATTCCAGTCCTGCTATGTATAAAAATGAATAATTATTAATATCGTGCGCTCTTTTTGCCATTTGTTCAATTGCTTCAAGTTTTTCAGTAGGATCAAGAAAACTTTCATATCTTCCTGGTGGATCATTGTCTACTTCAATTCCAAAAAGATGTGTTTCAATTGCATCATTAATTGTTGCTTCAATATTAGATTTATTTAAACCGTGCCCGGCTGTGCGTATATAGTGTGTCCAGTTTTGCTGACTGTTAATTATTGATGTAGCAAAAATGAGAAAAGAGATTAGCGACTTAATTTTCATAATATATTCATCCTTCTTTAGTAATTATTTTTTATTGTTTTAATCGCATTGATTAATCTTAGAGAATTCGAAATTATTTTTATTCTTCCGGTAAAATAGTAACAACAACCGGATTTGTAACTTTATTAGTCCAGTCTAAAATTTCTTTAAATTTATTTTCTCTAGAAATTCTAAAAACTAAATATGCATTCTCCTCAACATAAAAACTTCCACTTGGCACAAATGTTAGTTTCTCATTAATTAAAAGTCTATTCCAATACTTGCCTCCATTTGCACCATTGCTAATTTTTGTATGAGGTAAATATGTTGGTGATGTTAAACCACTTTTATTTGTATTATCATATTTGATACGAATACTACCAAAAGCATATCCTTTAATTTCATTGTAAAAACATTGCCATGGTGAATTATTTTGAATAGGATTCTTCTTAAGTTTTGTATGGCGGTCTGAAAAAGTCATGTCAAGTATTTCACCGGAGTTATTCTGGTAGGCAACATGCGTAAATAAGCTATCCATTGTCATTTCGTCGTTCCTAAGTAAAAAAAGACTAATATCTTTAACAATATTCATCGAGGAAAAAAACTTAAAATATGGTAACCCTGCATAAAAGTAATAATTAGCTGTTAAAAGTATCTCAGCATGATTTGGAGCATAATCTTGTCTATGTGTTGATGCCAAATATGGTCCATGATTCAACTGATAGGTTTGGGGATTTTCCCAGCCTGCAATTGTCTTATAATACTCCAAACCTTCTTTCTGAAAATTTGGCGCCCAGTGCATACGATTTTCAGTTCGATAGAGCAACTGATCAAAATCCATTTTTATTTTTAACTCGTTTAGTTGTCCTGAATTATGGCTCTTAGCTTCGCTTTTATTGCTTTTTGATAAATCCGCACGATAAAAATCATTATCAATTTTAATATCCAATCCTTCACCAACTAATTTAAGATCAGTATTTACAGTAGTTTTGCTTTCAACACTTTTCAGCAAAAATATCTTTTGTCCGTTTGCTTCAATTGAAATTGGAAAAACAAGGTTAAGTAAGGTGATATTTTCATCCGGGAAGTCATGCTTGTTAAATATCTGACAAGGTATTATTTGGTTATTTTCATAATCTTCAGCAACAATATTAAGATTATCACCTTTGAGTTCATCTATCTTAAACTGAATTTGTAATTCAACATATTCTACCGCTCTTGATATTCCACTTGGTTCATTAACAATTACTTTAGCTATAGTTAATTCATTTGCAATTATATCTTTTTGGAATACTAATAGGCAGATAGTTATTAGGGTATTTCTTAATATATACATCAGTGATTTCAATTTACTGTTCATATCCTATTTCATTAAACTAATCATATTCTATATAGTTATTATCCGTTGTATTCAGGCTTCCAATACTCTACCATATTATTATCCATAGCCTTAATAGCTAAGTCAACTGCTATTGCAACATTACGACCGTTATCTATATTTGATTTTGGTGTTTTATTATTTCTGACACAATCAACAAAATCCATGAACATTGCCCTGGTTGTTTCAAGATCATCCTTTGTGTTGTTCTCCACCGTAATAGGAATTGGTTCACTTCTTGCCCAAGCTTTCCGCGTTGCACTGCTAATTGTATCAACTTTTTGCAGTTCATCATCCGATAAAACACTTTTTACTTTTGATGGTTCTGAATAATAATGAGCAATCTGTCCTTCTTCCTTTTCAATAACTATCGTCCCTTCGGTGCCCATAATAATGATAGATGTATTCTCATAAGCATTTGTTGTTATTGCCTGAAACGTGGCTTTTATTCCGCCAGGATATTCAAATATTGTATTCACATTATCATAAGTTTCTCGACCATCCTTATAAAAATCAATACCACCAAATCCCATAATTTTTTCAGGTAGTGCATCTAAAATCCAATTAACTATATTAATATGATGTGAGCACAATTCAGCCATCAATCCACCAGAATACTCACGGTACATTCGCCAATTGATTAATCGTTCCATTTTGGGATCATCAATTTTTGTACGCCAATCTGTATTTCTATTATAATTACAACGAATGTGTGTGATTTCTCCACATTCTCCTTCTTGAACCAGATCAAATATTTTATTAAACAAAGGACTACTCTGCCATTGATAAGCAACTTGAAAAACTTTATCAGAATTTTTCACAACTTTTGAAAGAGCCAAAGCATCTTGAGGATTAAGTGTTAACGTTTTTTCACATATTATATGCTTACCAGCATTGATTGCATCAATTGCCATTTCATAATGTAAATGTTGCGGTGTAGCAATCAAAACCGCATCAATATCCTTTTGTTCCAGTAGTTTACGGTAATCTGTGTAACCTTTTGCCCCTTTTTCTGCTTCTTTAAGTCCATTTTCTAAATGTTTAGGAATAGTATCGCAACAAGCAACTACTTCTATACCAGGTGTTTGTTTCAAAATATAGCATTCCCATTCACCTCTATCACCTGTGCCAATTACACCAATACGAATTGGGTCGTCCGATTGTAAAAACTTTTCAGTAATGTTTCCCATACTCTTTGAAAAAGGTATTGCTGCCGTTGCGGTTACAGCTGCCCCAAATTGAATAAATTTCCTTCTATTAATTTTGTTGGACATTACTCGATCCTCCATAATTTTATTAAAAATATTCAACAGTTACATGTAAAGGAGATCGGATACGTTCAGCCCAATATCTAATATCATGTAATTTGTCTTTATCATTTATTTTAAATACCAGATATGCATTATCTTCTGTATAACAGCTACCTTTGGGTATAAATGTAAGATGATCATGAACCAACCTTCGGTTCCAGTATTTTACACCTTTAAGCCATTCGCCTATTTGTGTATGAGGTTTATAAGTTGGTGATTCTCCACCCGAATTATTTGTGTTATCATAATTAATTCGAATAGTTCCCAAAGCAAAACCCTCATTCATATTATAAAAACATAGCCAAGGACTATTATTTTCAATAGGTTGTTTGTTCAATAATTCATACCGTTGAGAAAATTCAAGATCAACTATTTCGCCATTTGGTCGTTCAAATGCCATGTGAGTAAACATGCTATCCATAGCCATTTCATCATTTCTTAATAGTTCCAGCCAAATATTGTTTTGCATTTCCATGCGCGAGTAAAATCTAAAATATGGTAATCCTTCATAAAATTGATACCTGGCAGATAGTAATATTTCTGGATGATTAGGGGCTAGGTCTTCTCTATAAGTAGAAATTTGATATGGACCTTTAACTATTTCATTGACCTTTGGATTATTCCAATGTGCAATTGTTGTATAATATTCATGTTCAGGTTTCTTAAAATTTGGTGCCCAATGAACTCTATCCTCTACATTGGTTATCGATTGATCAATTCCCAATTTAATTTTCAATTCTCTGATTTGGCCGGAGTTATAACTATGGCCTTCTACAGAATCATCTTTACGAAGATCGGCAATATAGAACTTGTTTTCGATAACCAATTCTGTACCTAGCCCATCAAGTTTTAAATCGGTGGTGTTATTATTTTCAGCTTGTTTAGTTTTTATTAGATATAGTTTTTCCTCAAAAGCTTTAAATGATACTGGGAATATAATTCTAGCTAATAATTTATTATTCAGGCTATCTTGATATTCAATTATTAATTGACAAGCTGTTTCTTTCTTACTACCTAAGTCTTGAGAAACAAATGCAACATGTTCATTATTAAAATATGATTTATCCAGTTGACAAGAGAATTCAACGTATTCTAACTGACGATCTAAGCCATGATTTTCCTTAATTTTTAGTTTACATATCGACTTACCTTGGCCAAAAGATAAATGGGTAATTACAAACGATACAATAAAAATTCTAAATAGCCACTTCACTAACATATTATGTTTTTCACAAATCATTAATAAAATCATTATATCTTTTCTAATTCTACTTTAGCCATTCCATAAATATTGATATTTGGAAATGTTACTATAACTACTTTATTACCATTAATCTCTCTAATATCAAATTTAAGTGCTTTCATTTCAGCTAATTCACCACTATAAGAAATATTTTTTACTGAATAACCTTTTGGAATTACTATTTGTGTATTTATATTTTTTGCCGGTGTAATATCACCATCAACAGTGACATTATAATTAACAAGATGAACAAGTAAATGATCATTATTTTTTCTCATCACACTTAGTTCAACAAATTTATGATCACCTTCAATTTTTGTAACGTTTGAATTCAATATTTTTACAGATTCATCAGCAAGAAGGCTCAATTCCTTGCGGAGTTCAGGATGCATTTTATCACGGGTATAAGCTTCTGGAACATCTGCAAAAACATCAACCATTGATGAACCGAAAAATGTTCCTGTTCTTAATTCATACTTTGTAAGAAATTTATGTGTCGGAATAGTTAAAGGAATAAATAAGACTTTTCCTTTTCCAATCGATTTAGAGATCTTCTTTGTTGGATACTTTGTTAATTTAGCTGCTTCAAGGAGTGGAATATTATTGTTTGTTAGATTATACTGGTCTTTTGAACCTGTTGCGCCTAGTACAATCAGTTTCCCGCCTCTTTCAACAAATTTTAAAAGTGCACTTTGTTTTTCTTTACTGAGCAATGGCATGTAAGGCAAAACTATTAAGGTGAAATCATCAACTTTGTCAGTTAATAAATCATCTTCAACTAAAAATACATGTGCTATACCCTTATCTGAAAATATCCTTGAAGTAGTAAATGCAAAACTCTGTTCATCTGCAAGATATTGATTTAATGAGCCTAGTATACCAATATTGCTATAGAGAGATGAACCTGTTAGATCTTCTCTATTTTTCGCTAAAAACGAATACATATCAGTTGCACCTTGTGGGGTTTCGCGTTTTTCTC
>CAYXXW010000226.1:0-5296 GCA_964469115.1 uncultured Melioribacteraceae bacterium | reverse complement strand
TTAAGATTACTAATTTCAATTGCAATTTCTTTACTTTTGCCCCTATCAAATTTATTTTTATCAACAACAACAATATCATAAATGCTATCGTCAATTCCATCACCCAGAACTTGCAGGCTCTGACAAACAATTTCTTCTTTATTTGCATCAGAAAATTCTATATTACCCGCTTCTCTGGTCATAGCCATTGGTCTCATTTGAAGTATAGCAAATTCTTTTAATTCCCCTGGAGGAACAGAAATATTAACTGCAAATTCAATTTCAACTTGAGTGCCCATACCCCAAGTACCAAAATTCATAATTAAATCAAGAACTTCAGGTAATGGAAACGCTTTATGTTTCAGTATAGGAGCAAATGTTACGACTCTTTTACCGTTGCGAGAAATTCCATCGTAAACTGCTTCATTTTCCGGGGAGTATGTTGAGCCAATAAAATTAAGTGTCTGGTCTTTTTCAGAAACTGAGAGTTCATAATTTTTGACAAGATTTAATGGAACAACATTTTCACCTGTAAACATTTTACCGTTAAAATTAAGTGCATAAAAGTCTTGCTGTGCATTTTGAATAGTGTCTGCAGTTGAGAAGAACTGCATTAAGTGTCTTGGATACTTTGGACAAAAACGAACAGTATTACCACCTTCAACAACTGTTTTACCTAAACCAAGTGCAACAAGTGCTATTCCATCCTCTGCTTTTTGTGGTGGAATCGGATAGAAATTATACGATTTAGCAACACCTGAAACTTCAGGATAAAACCTTTCATCGTGCTGAGCACCTACTAATTTCTGAATAATTACACCCATCTTTTCTTCTTCTAACCGGTATGAAGTTACTTTAAGGTAATCCTTTGCTTTAGTAAGAAATGTTGAGGCATAAACTAATTTTATTGTTTGAAGCAGTTCATCAAGTCTAACATCAATATCATGATCTTTATTTGTTATCATATAGGTTTGATAAACACCTGCAAAAGGTTGAAATTGAGAATCTTCTAATAAGCTTGAAGATCTTACTGCAAGCGGAGTCTTAACAATGCTTAAAAATTCAATCAATTTAAGAATAACATCACTTGGAAATTTTTCTGCTTCTAAAAATTTGCTAACTATTACGTTATCGTCAGTTTCGTTGATTCCAAAGTTTAACAATTCATTTTCTTCGAGAAAACTATCAAAAACATCTGTGGCTAAAACGAGTGCAGAAGGTACGTATATTTCTAAACCATCAAATTTATTTTCAATATCGAAATTAGTAATTAATGAATTTATGAAACCCAGTCCTCTTGCCTTTCCTCCAAGTGATCCACCGCCAATTCTGGCATAGCTATTTTTAGGGTCAAATGTCTCCCTATTAAATTCAGTTATTGTACCTCTCTGACGGATTTCTTGATATTGATGAATACTCTGAACTAGGTCATTTCTCAGCTCCAGTGTAGATTTGTAATCTCCAATGGTTTTAGGCCTGAATTTTTTTGCAAGCCAAAACTCTGTTCTTGCTTTTAGCCAATTTGAAAAATGATTTCTTTTCGCGTGAAATAGAATTGATTCATCCGGCACTAAAGATAATTGTTCTTCGAATGAAATTAAATTTGTTGCTCTACCAACTTCAGAACCATCCGGCATTTTGAAAATAAAATCTCCGAAACCAAAATTTTTAATCAGATAATCTTTAAGTTCATATAATAGTCTAGGGGAATTTTTGTATAAAAACCCGATGTTAGCTTCTTCAGCAAACTCTGCATGAGCTTCTTCGCTAGATTGTAAAATTATTGGAATATCATCTTGAAGTTCCTGAACCTTATTGGCAAAAATAATTCCCGCATTCGGATCCTTAACTCCGTTCCGAGGAAAGTTAATGTCAGAGATAATTCCTAAAATATGTTCCTGGTATTTTTCAAAATAACCCCAAGCCTCTTCGTATGTTGTACACAATAAAATTTTAGGCCGCGCACGCATTCTTAAAAATTTATGCGAGGTATTAATTCCTTCAGAAATTAATCTTTGCGACTGTTGAAAAACTTGCGAGTAAATTAATGGGAGATAGGTTGAATAAAACTTCACGTCATCTTCAACCAGAATTATTGCTTGTACTCCAACAACTTCAGTATCATTTTCAATATTTTTCTTATCTTCAATATATTTTACGATTCCCATTAAAAGCTTATAATCGCCTTGCCAAATAAATATTCTTTCAAATAAGTGAAAGTTTGGATCGTGGGCAATAGCCTTACGCTCTTTATTATCATAAGCGAGAAGAATTAAGGGGAGGTCAATTTTTTGTTCGTGAACTTTCTTCGCAAATTCAATTACATGCATATCTTCAATATGCATGGTGGAAATAATTAAATCAAAATTTCTAGATGAAGAGGCAATTTCTAATGCCTCTTCACCGGTTGTAACATGTGTAATTTCAGGCGAGTGACTAAGGTTAAGTGTATGATACTCTTCCCTAATTAATTCATATAATCTACCATCTTCTTCAAAGAGGTAGTTATCATAAAGACTAGAGACAAGCAAGATATCTCTAATCTTATACTTCATAAGTTTATGAAACTTTTTTAGTCTGCTGCCGTATACATCGGTTACTTGTATAGTACCAATTTCTTTTTTCATCCGGTACTTTCATAAAAGTTAATAAATAATTAACAGACTAAATTAGTCAGTTAAGACTAACTAAACCAGTCCTTGATCCATCATTGCATCAGCTACTTTTAAGAAACCAGCAATGTTTGCACCATTTACATAATTGCCTGGTGTACCAAATCTATCGGCTGTCTCAATACAAGTCGAGTGAATTCTTATCATAATTTCACGTAATCTAGCATCTACTTCTTCTCTTGACCATGGCAGCCTCATACTGTTCTGTGACATTTCCAGTCCGGAAGTTGCAACACCACCCGCATTGGATGCTTTGCCAGGTGCATACATAATTCCTGCTTCGATAAATAACTTATACGCTTCAATTGATGTCGGCATATTAGCACCTTCGCATACACACATGCATCCATTCTGAATTATATTTTTCGCATCATTAGTTTCTATCTCATTTTGAGTAGCACATGGTAAAGCTAAATCAACTTTTACTTCCCATGGTCGTTTTCCGGCAATAAACTCAACATTAAATTTTTTCGCATAATCTTCAATTACATCATTATTGCTTGATCTTAGATCTAGCATGTAATCAACTTTTTCACCTTTAATACCATCGGGATCATAGATATATCCATCCGGTCCGGAAAGTGTTACAACTTTACCGCCAAGGTCATTTACTTTTTGAACTGCGCCCCAAGCTACATTACCAAAACCTGAAACAGCAACGGTTTTACCATCAAAAGTAGTTCCTTTTGTTTTAAGCATTTCCTCTGTAAAATAAACAACTCCAAATCCGGTTGCTTCAGGTCTTATAAGTGAACCACCCCAGTTTAATCCCTTACCTGTTAAAACTCCGGTAAATTCATTTTTTAATCTTTTGTACTGCCCAAATAAAAATCCTATTTCTCTTGCACCGACTCCAATATCACCAGCGGGAACATCTGTATTAGGGCCAATATGCCTGAATAGCTCAGTCATAAAACTTTGACAAAAGCGCATAATTTCATTATCACTTTTACCTTTGGGATTAAAATCAGAACCGCCTTTTCCGCCACCCATTGGAAGAGTAGTTAAACTATTTTTAAACACTTGTTCAAATGCCAAGAATTTAAGAATTCCTAAAGTAACTGAGGGGTGAAAACGCAACCCGCCTTTGTATGGGCCAATTGCACTATTCATTTCAATTCTAAAACCACGGTTAACATGAATTTCACCTTGATCATCCATCCAAGGTACTCTAAACATAAGCACTCTTTCAGGCTCAACCATTCTCTCAAGTATTTTAGCATACATATACTCGGGGTGACGATTTAATACTAAATCCAATGATTCCGTTACTTCTTCAATAGCTTGATGAAATTCAGGCTCAGCTGGATTTTTTGCCTTTACATCAGCAATAATTCGTTTTACATAATCTGACATTTTAAAATTTCTCCAATATTTTATGATATTTATAAATATACTTGTCCCAATAAATTGGATCTATTTCTGATCTAGTTTGGAATGATGATGAGATAAATATTTTATCGATATTTGGAAAGCAGATGATCATTATAAAAACTACCAATCGGAAATAAGATTTTACTTAATTGGACATCTTTGTATTCTAAACATAAAGGCATTAAAATATATTAGCAAGGAAAAAGTTATTAATATTATAACTGCTTTACTAATTCACTAAAACTTCTTTATTTTATTGGCAAAAAAAATGGGAGAACAAACTGTAAATTTAACAGCTCATTCTCCCATAAAACAAAATTTAGGAAGGAATATTTAACTAATTATCTAATATAATTCAGGTAATTTTTTGTTCCTTCTAAATTATCGAAATAACCAATTCTAACTCTATACCAATTTTCATTATTTTCATCTTTAGAAGCTATGAAAAATGCCGAGTGACCTTTGGCAATCAGATTTGCAACCTCTTTTTCAGCTTTGCCTCTGTTTTTCCAAGATGAAACTTGAATGCAGAAATAATCACCATCCGTAAATATCAAACTTTCGATGTTATATTCAGTCTCAAAATTATACTCAATAAATTTGATTGTTTTCATCAACTCTTTTCTCTTTTCATAAGAGTTTTTCTCTTCTATTACAACACGTCGGTTTAATGCTCTTCCAAATTCGACTGAATTATCTGCAATTGGTTTACTTAGACCTGAAGCTATAATTTCAAATCTGTTCTTCTCTAATCCTTTTTGCATAAAGTAGGACAATACAGAATTGGCTCTATTTAAAGAAAGAGATTTATTTACTTGTTCAGAACCTCTATTATCGGTATGCCCTTCAATAATCCATTTAGTTTTAGGATTCTTTTTAATAAAATCAGCTAATTTGTCTAATCCCGATTTGGGGTTTGGTAATAAGGTTGATTCACCCGATTTAAAGTTAGCCGATCCGCCTAATACTAGAATTAAATTTTCTTTTTCAGGTACTTCTTCTACTTCTCCTTGAGCAAACAATTCTTCTTCAATTACCTTTTCAACCGGTTTCTCAATTGCCTTTCTACAGCCTTCTTCATCAACTAATACATTTACCGGGGTATTAGGGCATTTGTCTAGATAATCAAATACTCCATCGTTATCCGAGTCTAACGGACATCCTTCAGAATCAACCGGGGCGCCAATTTCTGTATTCGGACACATATCAAGATAATCGGCAATTCCATCTTTATCTGTGTCAACGGGGCAGCCAAAATCATCAACTTCTAC
>CAYXXW010000225.1:0-5324 GCA_964469115.1 uncultured Melioribacteraceae bacterium | reverse complement strand
CTACTTTCAAAATATAGTTTAGTCGAATTCAATATTTTCGAGAAACAGATATTGTCATTTGGTATTGGTATTAAATTTCCAATCGGAAGTTCTCAGCTAAAAAATAATGAAATTTTATTACCTGCAGACATGCAGCCCGGTTCAGGATCTTGGGACGGAATATTTTGGGGTTTTTATTCAAAAGGCGATTTTTTATTCCCAGATCTTATTTTACTTAGTAATCTTTCATACCGATTGAACGGCAACAACAATCGATTTGAAAACTCTTCCGAAGACTATCAGTTTGGAAATGAATTTATTAGTTCAGTTGGAATAAGTTACCCGCTAATTTCCAATTTTGATTTTGGTTTAATAATAAAATATCGAAATACTCAAAATGATTCTTTCGGAAATCAGAATATACCAAACACCGGTGGAAACTGGATTTACTTTTTCCCAGGAATAACGTACCACTTAAACGAAAAGATCTCAGCTAGACTTGATGGTGAATTTCCAATTTTTACAAACGTAAGCGGGACACAATTAACCACAACTTTTACTGCTTCTGTATCTTTTTTTTATACATTAAATTTATTTGAAGGGAGTTATTAGATGAAACTAGATCGTAATATATTTTTACGACTATTAGTTCTCACCCACTTGTTAATAGGTTGCAATACAGTTGAGAACAATTCTACTAATCAAACTAGTGGAGGTGGGAGCTCTAATGAATGGCTAGTGCCAACAAGCGAAGTATTTGATGGCGGGCCAGGCAAAGATGGAATTCCTGCATTGACATTGCCAACATTCCAAAACTTGAATGAAGCTACATACTTAAATGAAAATGACCTTGTGCTAATCTACTCACAAGGAGAGAAAGTAAGAATTTATCCCCACCCAATTTTGGATTGGCATGAAATAATAAATGATAAAGTTGGTGAAACGGCATTTTCTGTTACCTATTGTCCATTAACTGGTTCCGGAATTTGCTGGGATAGAATTATTGATGGTATTGAAACTACTTTTGGTGTTAGTGGCTTACTTTATAATACAAATTTAATTCCCTATGATAGAATCACTCAAAGTAATTGGTCACAAATGAGGCTTGAAAGTATTAACGGAGAATTAATCTCAACTAAGATCAAGATTTTGCCAATTGTGGAAACTTCTTGGAAAACAGCTAAAAATGCTTTTCCAAATTCTAGGGTTGTCTCAAGCAACACTGGTTATTCAAGATCTTATGGAAATTACCCTTACGGGAACTATCGAACGAATCATTCAAGTCTAATCTTCCCAGTTAATCATGAGGATAATAGGCTCAAATCAAAAGAACGTGTATTAGGAATATTTGAATATAATGTACCAAAAGCCTATCGCATTATGGATTTTGAGGGCGGTAAATTGATTAAAGATAATATCGAAAACGATACCCTTCTTATTTTTGGAAACTATGAAGAAAACATTATTGTTGCCTTTGATATAACAGCTATAAATGATCTTGAATTTAGTAAATCAGAGCTGGATCTTCCATACATTATTAAGGATAAAAATGGCAAGCATTATGATATTTTTGGCAAATCAATGGAAGTTGGAACTGCTAATTTAAAACCCGCTAAATCATTCGTTGCTTATTGGTTTGCATGGGCTGCATTTTATCCGAACACTGATCTTTACCAAATGTGAGATAACATATGAAATATCTAAAATTAACAGTAATTCTATTTATGTTAACATTTGCCAATTCTTTTACTCAAAAAGGTAAAGAAAAAATATTGGAATCATATCCAATGTGGACAACCAATTTTGAAAAAAGTTTAATTAAACTGGATGAATTAATTTCCGGAGGACCGCCAAAAGATGGTATTCCAGCAATAGTAAATCCTAAATTTACGACCCAAGAAGAGGCAACAGATTGGTTGAATGAAAAAGAACCGGTTATTGCTGTAAATCTAAATGGAATAAGTAAAGCTTACCCACTGCAAATTTTAATTTTTCATGAAATTGTGAATGATAGAGTCGGAAGAACTCCTATATTAATAACATTTTGTCCTCTATGTTATAGTGGAATTGTATTTGATAGAACAGTTAATAATATGTCTGTTAGGTTCGGAGTTTCTGGTTTGCTAAGAAATTCTGATATGGTTATGTACGATCAATTAACAGAATCTTTCTGGCAACAGTTTTCGGGGGAAGCTGTTGTGGGAGATTTAACCGGCGCAAAATTAAAAGTTATTCCTTCACAAATAATTTCATTCCAACAGTTCAAGAATAATTACCCCGATGGATTAGTTCTTTCTAAGAATACTGGATTTAAAAGACCTTACGGGATGAATCCATATTTAAACTATGATAATGCAGAATCGAATCCATTCTTATTCAATGGAGAGAATGACAACAGATTGCCTCAGAATGAAAAAGTTATCGGAATTAAACTGGATTCCATCGCTAAAGCTTATCCCTATTCAATTACTTCCCAACAAAAAGTTATTAACGATACTATTGATAGCGTAAGTATTGTATTATTTCATTTGCCAGGAACATTATCCAGCTTAGATGAAAGATATATTGAAGACAGCAAAGATGTTGGTTCAACAGGGGCTTTTAATCGAAGACTAGGCAATGAAACATATTCTTTCCTTTTTGAGGATGGGAAAATCAAAGATCAGCAAACTGGCTCAGTTTGGTCAATAACTGGGAAATGTACTGAAGGAAAATTGTCGGGTAAACAATTAAGTAAAATTCCACACGGAGATTATTTTTCTTTTGCATGGTTTGCATTCCAACCGAATACAATTCTATTCTCAAATATAAACTAATAATGAATCGTCTAAAATTAGTTTAATCTATAAAACAACTATAAATAAAAGATTTCTAGTTTTATATTAAAAAACAAACTAGGATAATTTTTATTTATCATATTATTGTGAGTTAATTATTCAAGTCAACAAATATCCAAATGAACAATAAAATTATTCAATTCTTTAGGTTTATTGTTCTAAATCTAAAAATCTTAAAAGCCGTTGACCGAAGTAAGAGATCATAATACTGAAAAATAATCAAAAATATTTATTTTATCTTATACTTAATTAATTGATCTATCCAGATTTAGACTAATTGATTGATTCTATATTTTATAGCTATTGTTTTAAGTCGTGATCTAACATCAATTTATTTTCCGTCCTTAATTCCGCATTTTTAGATATATTTCAATCTATCATTTTTCAGAAAGGTTTCGTTTTTAATGAATAGATTAGCACCAATTTTTATTATAGTTGCTGCAATTTTGTGGGGATTTGATGGTATAGTTTTAAGACCTGAGCTCTACACACTGCCGGTTGCATTGGTTGTATTTGTAGAAAGTGGAATCGTTGCGGTATACCTTTCACCAATTCTTTTCAAAAACCTTTCCACTTTAAAAATTCTTAATATTAAAGATTGGCTTGCATTTGGAGGAGTTGCACTTTTTGGCGGAGCAATAGGCGGCATGTGCATAACAAAAGCTTTATTTCATATAAATTTTGTAAATCTATCAGTTGTAATTTTAATTCAGAAACTTCAACCTTTATTTGCTTTAGGTTTAGCTGCAATCATTTTAAAGGAAAGATTGCCTAGTCGGTTTTTTTATTGGGCAGCTGCGGCAATTGTCGGCGCATATTTAATGACATTTGGTTTTAAACTTCCGTTAATAAGTTATGATAACAGAAATTTAATCGCCGCTATTTATGCAGTAATTGCAGCTTTTAGTTTTGGGTTCTCCACTGTGCTAAGTAAAAGAGCTCTTAGAAATATTAGT
The DNA here is from genome assembly GCA_964469115.1 of uncultured Melioribacteraceae bacterium. Taxonomy (GTDB): domain Bacteria; phylum Bacteroidota; class Ignavibacteria; order Ignavibacteriales; family Melioribacteraceae. The sequence goes on along the minus strand of CAYXXW010000225.1, from coordinate 1,552 downwards.
TACGAATTGGGCACATATCTACGCTTTGGTATTGCAACAATTATTATGCTAATTTTTGTTATTTCCTTTTCTGAATTACCATTAATGGCAAATATTACAGACAGACAATGGATTATTTTTTTAATAATTGCGTTTACAACCGGTGGACCAGCAATTTTTATTTATTATTACGGGTTAAAAAATATTACAGCTTCAACCGCAACAATTTTAGAACTTGCATTTCCTATGACAGCGGTTGTTTTAGATTATTTAATCCACGGCAACATTCTAAGTTTAGTTCAATGGATTGGAGTAGCAATTTTAATTTACAGCATTACCCAAGTTGTTAAAATGAGTAATGCTAGGCGAGCTGCATTAAATTCGAAAAATGGGTAATAATCATTGCTATAATAAAATTTAGCATCTTGATAGTGATTTATTCATTTGATAAATTTGTATTTCTTATAAAATTGTAAATTGGAGACCATAAATGGCTGAATTTGAAAAACATTTATACATGATCGTTTTCCCAATTAATGCTTTAGTTGCATCTCAACTGCCACCAGATAAGTTTGGTGAACACTACACTATGGGAAGCGCAAAACATTTTAGCGGTAAAGTGATTTTTACTGAATTAGATATAAATTTTAGAAACGATTATTTTGATATTGATAACTATTTAGCAGAAACAGTTCCTCATCCTGATGGATCTCCTAAAAAAACAAAATTCATTAGTTCTTATAATGTTTTAGAGCATGTGGATCTTGATGCAATTAAAAAATTATTCTTGTGCACAAGAAATGGTAAAGTTCTTCCTATTGATTCGGCTGAGTACACTGCCATTAATCAGCCTGGAATGATTAGGATTTACCAGGAAATTGCACCTTTGGAAACATTAGTTGCATCAAATAAAGATCAGAGAGATTTTGGAAAGTTTATTACAACGGAAACAAAATCTAAAGGAGCTCCAAAAATCTGCTTTACTCAAGTTGATTTTAATATTGAGCACTTTTTTGAGAGCAATAAGAATAAAGAGATTTTCAACATCGATCTGCCTGATGTTAATCCTTACAGATTTTTTGATTGTATTACAGAATTGACCGATAAACCGGATAAAACAACAAAGACAATCAGTCTGGGCAGTTTATTAAAAGATATCTCATATAAGTTTTTACGTCACGGTTTTTGGTTTGCTGAAGGTGAAAACCTTAAGTTTTTCCCAATGCCATCAGAAGCTGATTTAGAAAATAAATATTACTATTGGTGGAAGTTTGTAAGATAGTTTTTCTTAAGGCGAAACTTTTGTTTCGCCTTTTTTATTTTATGAGCAGCATTTTCTTTGATTCAATAAATTCACCGGCATTTAGTTTATAGAAATAAACTCCACTTGTAAGCTTGCTTGCATTAAACTCAACTTTGTAATTTCCTGGCTTTTGGTTTTGGTTCACCAGCGTAGCAACTTCTCTTCCAAGAATATCATAAACACTAAGCCTCACTTGCATATTGTCATCCCGAGCGGACACTGAGTTCGTCGAAGTGTGATTCGGGATCTCTGATCTTTGAGATCTCTCAC
>CAYXXW010000224.1:0-5324 GCA_964469115.1 uncultured Melioribacteraceae bacterium | reverse complement strand
CAACTCTAAAGGGATTAAATTATTCTGATAAGAGTGCAGAACCCAAATTTTACGGCGGTATTGAGCATGGAGTTGATATACCATTACCGGTCAATTACCAATTTGATACGGAAAGAAATGCAGCTATTGATGGCGTGGTGAATCATGGCGGTTCTTCATATTTTGAAAATACTGATGTTTGGTTAACTTTTCATGATGATGGAACCATATCCCACCGAACGGGATCCGGACCAGATAGCAGCACATACTCAGCTCCCATTAGAGAGGATTTAAGCACTTTTGCCCCAAACGGAGTTGCATATTTAAAGAAAGGCGATATTTATGTGTCCGGGAAAGTAAATGGTAAAATTACAATTGGATGTGGAGAAAGCTCCGGCGCAGGCAGTGGAAACGTTTATCTGGTAGATGATCTTGTTTATACAAGTGACCCGATGACATGGGATTCAGCTGAGAAAAAATATGTGGCAAATAAAGATTGCAATAGTATGCTAGGAATTTTGGCGACAAATAACGTTATAATTGCCGACAATGATGCAAATGTTGCAAATAAAGATATTCGAGTTGATGCTTCAATCTTTTGTGCGCAAGGGGGATTTAAGATGGAGAATAGTTCAATTCCGCCTAGTGGGACTTTGTTCTTAAGGGGAGGAGTTGTTGCCGCTAAGGAAGAAATAATGGCATTGACAAAAAAAGACGCATTAACAAGCGGTTATAAAAAGTTCGTTGTTTTTGACGAAAGATTTATGTTGGGGATTCCTCCAACTTTTCCAAATACTGGTAAATTTGAAGTAGTGTCATGGGCAGAATAGTATTATAAAATTTAAAGTTAAGGAATTTCTTCCTTGCAATAAAAACAGATAATACAATTTTGCTATACGTTGATATATCTTTAGAAATACCCGGCCATAAATTGGAAAATAGAAGAGTCTATTTAGGAAAAAACTGCACCACTAATTTATTTGAATTTTTAAAATGCCTTTCAAATCACTACAAAAAAATTTATATATTTGAATCCATCTTAAACAAGAAAAGGTACAAAACCTCTTAGATGAATCTGAAATTTTCTTTAATCCCTCCATTTGTATTGTTGTTTTTTCATTTACTATTTTCTATTTCTCTAAGCCAAGACCAATATTTTAACATTGATGGTGAGCAGTATGTGTATTCCAAACCAAATACATTTGATTTCATTTTAAAGTCCCCAAATAATTTTTTAAACTTTGGGAATAATATGTTCAACAAGGAATACACTTTAGCAAATATTCTTATTGGAACTACAACAGCATTTTTTATAGCAACTGACCAGCAAATTTATGATCAAACAGCTAAATGGGGTAGAACTTGGGGAATTGGCAATGGAGATGAGACCAAAGACCTTATAAAAGTTGGCGGCTACCCAATATTTAGAGGTCCTACTGATTGGGGCTCTGTCATGTATTTTATTAGTGATGGCTGGACTCACCTTGGATTAGGAATATCTTTTCTTACTGCTGGCTTAATCAATGATGATAATAGAGCTCTTCAAACAGCATCACAGATTGCACAAGGAATGGTAGCGGTTGGAATTACAACTCAATTCTTAAAGCACATCACAGGTCGCGAAACACCAAGCAGAGCTACACAAGATGGAGGAATTTGGCGTTTTTTCCCAAATCAAAAAGATTATCATGATAAGGTTCCAAAATACGATGCGTTTCCATCGGGTCATCTTGCAACTGCGATGATGACTCTAACAGTTATTGCCAAAAATTATGAAGAATATACTTGGATTCGTCCGGTTGGTTATGGATTAATGACTCTATTGAGTTTCCAAATGATTAATAATGGTGTTCATTGGATTAGTGATTATCCATTAGCTTTGGGCATTGGCTACCTTTTTGGTAAGCTTATTGTTGATGAAGGAAGAAGAAAGGCTAACGGATTTGAGCAAAAAAGTGCATTTAACTTTAAAATTTATCCTTCGATAAAAAATAGTGACTCATTTGGAATAACTTTAAGTATTTCTAATTGACCTAATTTGATGATATTAAACACTTTTTTAAATTAGATAAGTTATTATATTAAGATAAATTGTGTGAATTTTTTCATTTCAAGAAGCAAATGATAAAAAACATTTTAATAATTTTAATTTTTACTCAAGTTATTCATTTTTCCCAAAGTGATTATTCCCAAGAGAAAAATGATAATTACAATTCAAATTTTTCTATTCTTCAAGACGACGCTCTTTTTTCATTAAATGCTTCCCTCGATTTATTAAAAAGTCCATACTATTTTGATCAAACTGATTTAACAATGGCAGGAATTATTATTACTATGACTGGAGCTTCATTTAGTCTTGATAATAAAATTCGAAATGATGTTTTAGCAAAGCAAAATAATAATCTAGACAGAATAACTGATTGGGGTGAAAAATTTGGACGCCCGGTATATGCTGCTATTCTCAGTAGTTTACTCTATTCAAGTGGTTTGTTATTCAAAGAAAAACATTTAAGGGAAACTGGTCAAATTTTAGCTGAAGCTATGCTTTGTGCCGGCCTTTATACACAATTGTTAAAAATTTCATTAGGAAGAGCCAGACCTTATAAAGGTGAAGGGAATTTAGAGATTGAGCCTCTTGAGTTTGAATTTGATTCAAGTGAAAATTCATTACCATCTGGTCATACTTCAATAGCTTTTACAGTTGCAACGGTACTTTCCGAAAGAGTTAATAATATTTACGCCTCCATAGCTTTATACTCATTTGCTTCACTCACTGCATATCAAAGAATTTATTCAGATGTTCATTGGCTTTCTGATACAATTTTAGGCGCAGCTTTGGGGACAGTAATTGGATTAAAACTTGTTAAACTGCACGAATCATCAGAACCAACTTCAGAAAGTTATAATTTTAGAATTTATCCTCAAATCAATCCCAATGGTTATGGGATTGGTTTATCAATGGATTTTTAAATTACTACGGCAATTAAACTTCAAATAAGTTTAAGAAAGGTATTCAAATAGTTCATCTCTATTCAATTCATCCTCAGTTCCGGTTGAGTCAACCAAGATTACTTTCCTTTCTTTGTCAATTAGATTATAGATAAGGGTAATAAATGTACTTTCAATATCAAAAGTATTTATGCATTCATTACAATATGTTAAAGATGTGATCTCACCGAATTCGTTTCTATCTATTTCAAAAGTGTGATTATCAAATCTTATTATTTCTGCTCCCGTTTTGGGATCTAAATCAAGATCGTATTGTTCCACAGAATCTTCTTCTAAACCGGGATTAAAAATAGCTTTAAAATACATTTCAATTCCTATTTATTTTTTTCAGACAAGTTTTTACCTAACCAAGCTCCAAATTCCAAGCCTTCTTTAAATCCATCCTTCTGAAAAATTATACCGAGTGAAGCTCCTAGAACCATATTATTAAATTCATCACTTAGAATATCATAATTCAGATTTAGAATTTCATAAGAAATTTTCGCTACTTTGTTTTTATTGCTCCTATTTTCACTTCCGGAATACTTGATAAGAAGTTTCCAATATTTTTCCGGTACTAAAAAACCAATTTCATGTTGTTTTTCAATTTCATAAGATGATTTAAGAAGTGATTTTAGTTTTAGGAATTTTGCCCTCGACATATGAAGCATGTCTGTGCTTATATTGAGAGCTACAGAAATTTTACTAAGTGTTTCAATTGTAGGATTGCCAGATAAGTTTTCAATTGAGGATAATATTGGTCTTGTTAAACCAGTTAATTCACATAATTTATTGTGACTAAGCCCAAGAGCTTTTCTAATTAAAAAAATATTTCTTGAAATATTCTCTTTATTGACATTCAGTTCTTTTATATAATTTGAAGAATTCATTTTTGATAAATATACTTTACATTATTGTCTTAAATTTACTAAAAATATATTTGTAATTGCGTTATTATTACAAATAATAATCTTTAAATAAAAATGATCAATTATTTTTAACAAATAACATCAACATTCAAAAATAAAGTGTAATTATTATATTATTTTGTTAAATATACTTTACGTTTTAGGCTTTTTATTATTTAGTCTGTTTTTTTTTTAAGATACTCCATTCTACAAAATTAGATTTGTGGTTATTCATTTGCTTTTTGCCATTTATAATCATCACTGCAATTTTTTTCTTTCATGTAATTAAATAAATTCGCATCTTGCATTTACAAACACAAATGGAGGAAGGAAATGTCAAAATCTATTTTCCCCGCAGCTCATAAACATCAAATTGAACACACCCACTTAAAAAAATACAAGGCAAATCTTAATAAAAAAGGCAAACGGTTTAAATCGCACTCACCAATTGAGACATTTGATAGTAAACAAGTAATTAAACTCCTTTCAAAAACAAGTGTTGTTAGACTTGGAGTTGTTCAGGGTGCAGATGAAACAGGAAAGAAAATTTCACTTCTTGTAGCTTATAATGTAAAAGGCAAAATTGTAGGAAAAGGCTTACAGACTGGTGATCCTTGTCCTCCGCCACCTTGCGGAATAGAATAATAATTATCATGCCTGAATATTTATCAATATTAAGAGAAGTAAGTGTAGCATCGATTTATTTACTTTTTATTCTTATAATTTTACTTTTCATCATTAAAGGTAAAATTCAAACTAAAGAGTTTAAAATTCTATACTATATTTGGCTTCCCGCTGCGGTTATTACTCAATTTTTAATGACTTATTTTAGATTGAGTTTGGGAAAATCCAATCTACCAATAATGAATATTTACTTAATATTTGAGTTTACGATTTTAGTATATATTTTATTACTTGTAAGAGAGAAAACCCGTGGATTAAAAATTAACTATACAATTTGGGGTATAGTAATAATTGGAGGAGTTCTACTACATTTTATAGATGATTTTAATACTATTCATAACTCGGCAATGCTTTTTACAGCAATTGTTTACTTTCAAATTACTGTTAATTATATAGATTTGAATAAGATTGAAAAATTTCATTTAGATCCATATTCATTGTTGAACATAACTATTTTTACTAAAGCAATCGGATATTCCTATTTTTTAATTTATCAAACTGATTATAAATTTCCTCTCAGCATTTATAGCAGTGTTAACCTGATTGTACAGATATTATTTGCGCTTACAATTTTGGCTTACTATAGAAATTCAACAGCAAAAAAAACTTCCGAATAACTCCTGTTATATTTAACCAAAGCAGATTACTATTTTAGATTATTAAGACCACTCTTTATTACTATATTTTTTTCATTTATTATTCATCAATATGTTTAAAATCCTAATTATGCAGAGTGAATTTTATTTTGTTTCTATTCACTGTAGT
>CAYXXW010000223.1:0-5325 GCA_964469115.1 uncultured Melioribacteraceae bacterium | reverse complement strand
CTTCAATATCAACAGTAATTGAAGGAACATTTTCAAGAACATCAACTGCAGATCCCGAAAGAGCGGTAATTTGTTCACTTACATTTATCACTTTTTTATCGATTTCGTAAGAAATTGGGGCTCTGCTTTCACTAACAACTATATCATCAGTGGTAAATGCAGTAGATTCCAGATATAATTCTCCTAAATCAACACTAGTTCCTCGAGTAATATTGATGTCATCAACTATTAGAGAATTGAAACCGATAAAACTCAGTTCAAGATAATATTTGGATGGACGAACCGGCGCAATATTAAAGATCCCATCGCTATTAGTTGAAGCACCGGTAACTTGAGTACTATCATCGGCTTTGAATAAAATTATATTCGCATATTCCAGTGGAACATTACTCCCTTTTTCTAATAACTTGCCGGTTATTGAGTTACCCTGTCTGCGTTGGGCGATTATACTTAATGATGCGAGCAAAAATATTAGAACAATCCATTTAAATTTCATATAGTATTCTTTCAAAAAAAATAATTAATAATTTAGTTTAATATAACAACGCTTAGACAAACATTGTTTCTAAAAAGGTTTAAATAAGGTGGTAAATATAAATGAAAAGTATCATACTTTATCTATTGTGAAGATAAGGACTAAATACCCAACTTCTAACTAATATTTATAACTGAAAAAAGCTGGTCATTTTTTCTATTGTTCTATCTCAAATACCGGCTTAATATCAATTGGTAATTCTGAAAGTTTATCCACCAATATTTTCATACTTTCTGTTTCCACTACATATTGTTTTATTAATTCGAGTGAACCTTGATAATCTCCAGTGGCTTGAATAATTAAAACCGTATTCGCTAGATTTTTTAAAACGTGATAAATCCTCTCAAAATTTACTCTTACTTTTTCGGTTTCTTTATCAAATTCATAGGCCCCATTTGCTAAAAGGTAATTATAAATAATTGCATTTCCACCGCCATGAGCTTCATTAATCCCAAATCTAACACTTCTAAATGTTCCAGCTAAAAAAGTTACCCACATTTCATTTTCAAATTCTGCTGGCAAGACGCCTTTTTCAATCATTAACTTATTATTGAACATTCCAAGAATATCTGCCTTACATTCTTCTAAAGTAGAATAAGTTTCTTTAAGTTCTTTTTTAACTTCAGTTTCCTTACCATTTAAGTTAATAAATCCGGGACCAATTCCATGGCTCATTTCATGCATAAGAGTGTGAGTAAAAAATCCATCGAAAGAAACATATTTAAGTTGTTCTTCATCAAGCACGATTTCTGCTATTGGCTTTAAAAGTTTTTCATATTTTGCTTCATGCAGATTTTTAAGCATTACTTTTTTTGATCCTTTTGCTTTTCTAACTCTTTCATCATTTGGCAGATTAAATGCTAATGTTTGAACTCCGGCTTTTGTATCTCCTGCACCAAATACTTCATGTACAACCATCATTGGTGAGTCACTGCCTCGTTCAAAGTTTTTATGCTCTTGAGGAATAGGAAGGTTTTCTTCCATTTCTGTCAAATAATTAGCAAATGTTTCTATTTTCTTTGTTTCAGCTGGATCAACAATCGTTATAAAGCATTCAAAAGCGGCTTTATAGTTAAAAAGTCCATCTTCATAAACTTCATAAGGACCGATAACTACTTCAATCCTATGATCCTTCAAATCCATCCAAGCCATGTCACTTTCAAAATAGTCATTTGTTTCAAACGCTTTTGCTCTTAACAGTAAATAGTTTTTGAGAGATTCATTCTTGGCGTATTTAGCTGCTTCTCTTAGAAGGATTGAGATTTTGGTTAACTTTTCTTTGTAATATTCCGAATAGGGAATAGCAATAAGATTTTTTGCATTGCGCCTAATTATGGTAAATTCACTTGTAAATTCTTTTTCATCTTCAAGATGGTTTTCAATCCAAGTGTTAAACTCTTCTTTTGTCATATCTTCCGGATAAAAATTGGCACCATCCGGTTTTTTTTCATTTCCAATAAATGGTTTGTTGTGATCCAATCTATCAAAGGGTCCGAAATTTATATTAAAGTAATCTAGTTTTTGTTTATCAAGGGGATCATTAGAATTTTGAAGTTGCTCTCTTATTTCAAAATTTTTCGAATAAACTTGCTCTAAAAATAATTCATCAATAATTTTTGCCGCTTCAAATAATTTCTGCACAACAATTTTCTGGTTTTCATCAAGAAGTGTTTCATCATACTTGATTATTGTCTCAGCGTACTGGTCAATTTTGGAATTGATCATTTGCAGTTCCTTATTTTCTTCGTTATTGCAAGCGAATATCATTATAAAAGATACAATAGCAATCATATAAATTTTTCTTTTCATCATTCCCTCAATTTTTTACTCAACAAAAATAACAAATAATTGAACCACCTTGAACTATAATTCTAATCTTGACCATTCTGATGATTTGATTGTCTACTAAATTATACACTCTAAAACAAAAAAGTTTGAAAATCAATCAAAAATCAGCTTTTTCTGATTGGCATTATTCATGAGTCTTTTTAAACAGAATCAATCAGAGAGGTATAAAATGAAACGAATAATAATTTTAACCGCAATAGTTTTTGGATTTTTAGCTGCAACTTTAAATGCCAAAACAATTTACAGATCAGATATTGATATTAACTATTTCTATTATTCTTTAGAACCCTATGGTGAGTGGATAGAAATAGGATATGACGATTTTGTCTGGCGACCTTTTAAATCAGATTATAGTTGGCGACCTTATTCTGATGGAAGATGGGAATGGACAAGAAATGGATGGTATTGGGTTTCTTATGAACAATTCGGTTGGGCAACGTACCATTATGGTAGATGGTTCTTTGATGATTATTACGGCTGGGTTTGGATGCCTGATAATGTTTGGGCTCCTGCTTGGGTTGAGTGGAGATATAATGATAATTACATCGGCTGGGCACCTTTACCCCCTTATGCCACGTTTAATTATAGAAGAGGAATTCATTTTTCAATGAATTGGAATTCGGGTTATGCTTACTGGAATTTTGTAAAATATAATCATTTTGTATCATATAACATTCATAATCATTATGTTGATAAAAATTATGTTAAAGAAGTTTTTGGTAGAACAAAATATAGAACAAATTACTTTGCAGAAAATGATAGAATTGTTAATGGCGGTGTAAGCAGAAGATTTGTTGAACGAAAAATAGGTAGAAAACTTACCACTAAAAACATTGTTAGAACTAATGATATTAATGACTATAATACAAAAGATATCAAGAAAAGAAGCGGAATAGTGGATTACAGACCTTCTGAAAGCAAAATGAAAAGTGCGACCTTTGATAGAAAAAAAGTAATCAAAGGTGAAAAATTAAAATCACTCAAAACTGAAAAAGTTGCTATAAACAGAAGAACTGTTGAAAAGGAAAATACCAGAATAAATAATAATAACAGTAGAACTGGAACAATCAAAAAAGATGATGAGAGTAAGGTTCAAAAAAAGGAAAGAATCCCCAGCTACAGCAAAGAAAGATCAGACAAAGCTAAGGATAGCAAATTAGAAAAAGGAACTGTTAAATCTGCGCCTAAAAAGTCGGTTGAAAGTAGTAGAAGCGGAACAAGAAAGAAATATGAAAATAATAATTATAAGTCTAATGATAGAACAACCAATAAATCAAAAATTGATAGAAATGTTCAGTCTACTAATAGTAAGAAAATAAATGTAACTAATTCTGATAACGAGAAAGTTATTAGTTCAAGCAAACAAAGCAGCAGATCTTCTGACATTAAGAAATCTGCACCAAGAAATAATACCACAAGTAAAAAAGTTACAGTGAAAAACGAAAGAGTAAGTAAAAGTAGAGGCTAATATTTAAGCTACCCACAAAAAAAGGAACTGTAGCAACACTTATTTCGATGCAGCAGTTCCTTTTAATTTTTTAAACTAAAAATAAAATCTACGAAACCTTAATCTTCTTTTCCTGAACTAATTTAGCAAGTTCGGAAGTTCCATTTTTAGCTAATGTTTTTAAAGCTTTTGAACTTAGTTTTACAGTTACAAATCTATTTAATTCATTAACCCAAATTCTCTTTTTATGAAGATTTGGTAAGAATCTTCGTTTGGTTTTATTGTGGGCATGAGAGATGCTGTTTCCACTAATTGGACCAACTCCGGTAATTTGACATTTTCTTGACATCATTTTCTCCAAATCTTAAAAATTTCAAGCATTTAATATAGCTATTTTCTATTAAAAAATAAAATATATTTCTAAGCAGAAATAAAATTATTCTTCTTCACCTTCTCCGCTTCTTACTCCAAGTTCTCTGTCTAACATGAAAAGAGCGCCCTTATCTTCACCAATCATTTTAAAGTTCTCAACAACCTGCTGAACAGAATCTTCCTCTTCAACTTGTTCGTCAACAAACCATTGTAAAAAACTTTTTGTTGGATGATGACTTTCTTCAATTGCCAAATCCATAAGTTGATGAATACTTTTAGAGATGTACTGCTCATGATGTAAAGAATCTTCAAATACTTTTAGCGGTGAATCCCAATCTGTTTGGGGTTCTTCAATTGCTGAAAGTTTAACTTTACCTCCTAAACGTAGAATAAAATCGTAAAATTTCATTGCGTGTTCGTATTCTTCTTGTGACTGCAATTTCATCCATTGAGTCATACCTGATAAATTTTTACCATCAAAGTAAGATGACATTGAGAGATACAAATATGACGAAAACAATTCTTTGTTAACTTGTAAGTTTAATGCATCTACAATTTTTTGAGAGACCATTTTTAACCTTTCCTAATTTTATATTTATTAAAATATTTACTGCAAATATAGCAAAATTATTAAAGTGTTATTGTTAATTGATACTTATTGGTTACTTTATAAGTTAAATATTTTTAAATAATCTTCCTGAAATTATGAATAAATTAATAATTTTCTTTTTATCTACACTTATTTCTTCTTCACTTTCTATTGCGCAAGAAGGTCCGAGTATACATAAAATTGAATACGAAAAGTATAAAAATCTTAAAATTGAAAAACAAACCGAATCTGATAATGTGTTAAGTATAATTCCCTTAGATAAAAGTGTTGAAAAAACTTTGACAAAAGCTGTTTTTGGTTATTTGCCTGATTGGGAATACTTAAATAATTCACACCAGTATTTTGATTACAATTTACTTTCTCATATTGCAGCATTTGATTTTGGAGTAACAGCAAATGGCAGTATATTAAATCCGGCTGGTTGGCCCTGGACAAATTTGATTAATGAAGCCCACCAAAATGGCGTTAAGGTAGTAATGTGTGTAATTAATTTTGATATTTCTAAAACCGAGA
>CAYXXW010000222.1:0-5329 GCA_964469115.1 uncultured Melioribacteraceae bacterium | reverse complement strand
TCATATCTTCATCACCGTTAGGAAATTTATCCGGATGTAAATACCAATCTCCTTCAGCTGTTTGCCAGCCATCATCCAGCACGGCCCACTCAAATCCTAACTTTTTAACCATTGGTAATGTGCCTAACACATCACTCAGTTTAAAATCTCTTTCATAACCCCATGCACACCAAATTGGTTCGTATGCAGATTCGTTAAACTTTTGCATTGGCAATCCTTTCTTTGCCATAACTTCTCTAAACAATTTTAATGTTGGATAGTAGTCACCTTTATGTACATTTAAAAATGTTTCGAATGTTGATAATGATTCACCTGGTTCAAGAGTTATTTCCTTTTCAAACTCAACACTTAAATTCACTCCACTTTTTTGATCCCTCAAACTCACAGGTATTTTAACAAGCTTTGGAGCTGGTTCAACATGACCAACGGCTATTCCAATTTCTTTCGTCCAAATATCAGTTATTGGAGTGCCACCGCCATAATCACTTGCATTCATACCCATAAAATTTTCTTGTACAAATCCTTCGGTTAAAGGTAACACCCAATCTCTTCTATCTTCAAATGATGCTCCTTGATAAGACCAGAAAGCTGGTTCCTTTGTATCGGCAGATTTAATATTATATGAATTATTAACCCATTTATTTATAGTGATTTTTTTCTTGCCATTATTTGTATATGTAATATTAAAAATAGCGGCAGTTGGAAAATCATCATAAATTGATACAGAAACTTGTTTTTGAATTCCTTCTTTGGAAAGCCCTGTAATTACGAGTTCCTCTCCTTCGCCAATTATGTTTTGTATATCCATTCTCTCAACTTTTTCTACAAAATAATTCTTCACCTCATTGCCATCAACAACAACATATTCTGTAGCTGAATAGTCATTTAGTGTTTTATTTTCGTTTCCTAAAGTTGAAGTGATTTTACTGAAAAGAGAATCATTAAACTGAATTTGTAAAAATTGGTTTTCTATTATTGGTGAATTGTTACTACATGAGCTTAATAGCACAATAGCTAGTAATAATAATAATCGTGATGAAGATTTTAGTATCATTTCAATCTCAACTAATTATATTTGAATTTCTTTATTTAAGTAATATCATTTTTTTTAATGTAGTGTTAGTACCCTGTTCTAATTTGTAAAAGTAAATGCCAGACGGAAGGTTTGTTGCATTAAAAGTTATTTCATGTTCCCCTTTGTCTAGTTCTTGATTGACAATACTTTTAACATGTTCTCCTATTACATTGTAAACATCAAGTTTCGTAAAGTTTTTTTCAGATAGAGAAAATTCTATGGTTGTACTTGGATTAAAAGGATTAGGATAATTTTGTTCAAGTGTAAACTTATTTGGTACTGTACTAAGATTCTGTTGTTTTACATTGGTTGAAATGTCTAATACATCAGACTTGTTATTGCTAATTCTAACATCATCAATCCTACCCCAAAATCTCTTAAAACCATTTTCACCCGAACTGCCAATATATAATTTGTCGTTATTAGGAAATAGAGGCGCATTAAAATCAAATGTATCAATTGCTGCAGATTCTATTTCATTCCATAAATATAATTTTGAATTAGTATAATCATAAAAAACTGCAACAAAATTCCATTCATTTTCAACTACTATATAAGATGATCTTACCGATTTTTTGGAACCTGATTCTGAATGTACAATGAATTCAATATATCCATCGTTAATTCTTAAAGCATAATTGTTTTCTTTAACAGAACCGGATCTATCTCCCTTCATCATCAAATGTTGTGGATTATCATACGCTGTTAAAGGATAAAACCACATAGATGTTCCAAAATTTTCATCAAGAAAATCAAGTTCGTCATTGTCAACTACAGTAAAATCTCCATAATTAGCTGAGTCTTCAATTGACAAATAATGGCTTCCTTGAACAACAGTACCAGTATTTCCGAATAAAGCAGTACCAGCAAGATTGCCATTATTGTCTACTTCATCCCAGATAGCGGTATCGTTTCCATTGTTTTCAAACATCCATCGCCCTCCTTTCATTTGTGCAAATTGGAGTGAGGAGATTAAAAGAAAAAATGCGAAAATTAACTTGAATATTTTCATTTGAATTAAGACTAGTCTCATATTGAAAACCTGTACTGTTTGGAAAATGTTAGACTAAAATAAAATATTACCCGATTCTTACTTTAAAATCGGGTAATATTTGGGAAGTGCTAAGGCGTAACTATATCTCGATAATTTCCTGCTGCAATCGATCCTAATAGTGATAAATCAGTAGCATTCAGAATAAATATTGCTCCACCATCACCAGCACCAGGTGATACAGAATAGATAACTTCTCCTGAATTATCAACAGCTATACCTCTTAAATCCGATTCAACATTGGTTTCAATAACACTCTCGTCAATCATATTTATTTTATATATTCCGCCGTTCCACCTTCCGCTGGCGTAAATAAAGTCTCCATCAACAGCTACTTTCCATCCATCTCCGCCTGAGCCTAATGACATTTTTCTGATGTTAGCAGTGTTATTAGCGTCAATAATTAGTAATTCTTCTTCAACCCATGCAACGAATAAAAATATTTTTGAATCATCGGCTGAAACAGCAACATTCATAGAATTATCATCAGTAATACCATCAAGATATTCTTCAATAGTTTCATTCTGTAAATCAATAATAAAAAGACCTTGATCCCAACTGGTTGTTATATAAGCTTTGGTGCTGGCATTGTTGACAGTCATATAATTAATATCTCCAGCATAGTCCGCAAGTGAAATTGTATTTTTGATGGTGTTATCCGCTGTGTTTATAATTACTAAGTCCATTGACCCAACGCATGCAACCAAAACTTTCGATCCATCCGGCGTAACCGCTACGGTTCTAGGTTCTTCAACACCATCAGGCATAGGAACTTCTGCAACCACAGTATTTGTTGCCACATCAATGACAATCAGCATTGAATTATCTCTGCTTCCACAATATACGAATGTTCCGGCAGGGTGACTAGCTATAGACTGCTGTCCTTCTCCAGGATAGTTCTCGAAATCAGAGATTTCGAAATTTTGAACAACACCGAAACTGGCGCCTTCATTTCCAGAACCTAAATACATTGGTGAATTTCCAAAATTACCTTCAGTTGAAAAACTGAAACTAGTCTCATTTTGTAAAGAGTTTCCATTAGCATCCCTAACTCCAGGTCCTAACCATTCGCCTTCAGGTGTAAATGCTCCCTTCATTGTAACAATGTAAAGCGATGCATTACTCAATGACCCTTGTGGAGAAAATGTATAAATGCTATCTGAACCATTCCATGTTCCACCAATAGCATTTCCTTGTCCATCTGTTACAGTTGTTAATTCAGCAAGACTATTTAGATCCATCGCTTTACCAAAGTTCACAATTATTTTCTGATCTACCGGATTCATCATACTACCATCTTCCGGAGTTGTTGAAATAATTTCTGGTCGGGTTAGATCATAAGGATCTGTGGGCCATTCTTTTTCCTCACAACCCAGAAGTAATAACAACCCTACCATGAGTCCAACTATTACTTTCTTTTTACTAATTTTTTTATCCATTATTAGCTCCTATAAATTTTCAATAGACATTAAAAGAGTACACTTAAAGTATATCTGTGTGCATTTCCCAACCTACTCATATCCGCATAAGCATAATCAAATTTAAAATCAAATCCAGCAAGGTTAAGAAGCAATCCAGCACCAGCAGTAAGTCCAGCTTCGTCATAATTCCCTAAATAGCCCATTCTAAGAGCTACTTTTTGATTCCCAACTATATTTACCATAAACTCTGAACCAACATTATATCTTGCCTCATAATCTCTTGAATCATTAAACGCAGCTTCTAAGGAAAGTGATGAAGTTTCATTTTTAATTATGTAGGTACCAAGACCAACTCTAAATAAAAGTGGAAGTTGCCATTCTTCAGTACCTAAGCTAGCACTCACAAATTTATTAGTGGGTAATCCAGTATTTATATCATGACTAACATTAAGATCTGGGCCTTCCAATTCCATTGCACCACCTAAATTTGATAAGGCAATTCCAATTCTCAGTCCATTAAGAATATTAGTTTTAAATACACTTCCAATATCAAAAGCAATTGTAGAAGCAGTTTCTCTTGAAAGATTTTCGCTAACATATTTTACGGTAAACCCAATTGAAAATTGCTCTGTAAATGCTCGAGCATATGATAGACCTAATGAAAAATTACTTGCTGTAAAAGTTCTTCCGGTTCCATCGGGTTGTGAAATAGTAGTTTCTTCCATGTCACCAGAATTAAAACTATAAACATTTGCCCCAATAGTACCAATATCACCAAGTGGAATTGCTACGGCAAGATAATAAAGATTTGTGTTTGCCAACCAACTAGTACTTTGAAATAAGGCTTCATTTTTTTCTATAAAAACTAAACCACCTGGATTCCAATATGTTGAACTAGCATCATCAGCCATTGCAACAAAAGCTTCTCCCATTGCAGAAGCTCTTGATCCGGCACCAATCTTTAAAAAATTGGCCATGGAAGTACCAACTTGGGATGATCCTTGAGCATTAACTATTAGACTTATTGAAAAGAATAACAGCAGAATACTTTTTAATTTTATTTTTCCCATCATTTATCTCCTGTTAATATTTTATTTTTCATAATGTATTATTTATCCTATTCTTTATTTAATAATGAGGAATTTATCTACTTTAGTTCCAGAAATAAGATTGGAAGTAACATGGTAAACATATAAACCAGGAGATACTTCTTGATTAGCATCCGTTCTTAAGTTCCAAGAGGCCTCACTTGTGCCATCATCATGATTTACTGTAGTAATTAATTCCCCTGCTATATTAAATATCCTTATTGTACAGTTTGCAGGTAAATGAGTAAAATGTAATTCTCTAGCATAAGGATCTGTTTCAAATACATTTGCTGCCACGTACGGATTAGGAACAACTTTAATATCGTTCAACGTAGCTGTTGCGACAGGTGATTGTGGTTTTCCGGCAACCGTATTATCATTTTCAACAGATGGATCTGATATAGGGGAGTTTTCTGCCGGAGGAATATTTGCATCACCTACATTGTAGGCAGCAACATAATAGGTATAATTAATACCGTTAAATACATCAACATCCCTAAACACATATTGTCCATCATCATTGGCTTCTGGTAGTCCAGTATCATTTCCTAGCCACAACCAAGAAGCATCAGGATGAGATGATTGTCCAGTTATTTCATTTTTTATATCATATTGAGCATAAGGTACAAAAGATTGTGGCACTCCAGTTGCATCACTAACAACTAGATCACCCCAAGAAGCACCATTATCTTTA
>CAYXXW010000221.1:0-5332 GCA_964469115.1 uncultured Melioribacteraceae bacterium | reverse complement strand
ATCGAAAGTTATTCAGTTTCTTAAGCTTGGAGAGATAAGAATAATTGAGAATGAAAAAAAACAAAATAAGTTAACTTACAATCTAGAAGATGTAAAAATAAATTACACCAATGTCTTCAAAGATGGCTTATTTGGGACTTATTTGGTCGAAAGAGGAGCTTATTTAAAGGGCTCCTTCTTTGTAACTAATAATGGTAAAATTGATGATGTAAATTCGTTCAATCATTTATTTTCAGACACAGTTTTATATTCAGAAGTATCTCAACTTGATAATATTGCATATTCTTTTACTTCTGCAGAACTGCCAGATGAACCATTTTTTTCAAGTACGTTGGAACCTGTAATTGCAATTGGAACGGCTGCCGTTGCTGTTTATCTATTTTTCAATATCAGAAGCCGATAATTTTATTGTTTTAATCAATTTTTTAATTAATTAACTTATAAGCTTTGAAAATTTTGAATATAATGGAAGTTTAATACTGTATGAAAAGAATTATCGTTTTATTATTTATATCAGTTTTAGTTTGGAATTGTTCATCTTCGGTTGACACATCAGAGTTGACAGCTGAGGAGCATTTAGAATATACAAAGAATCTTATGATAGATGAAGATTATGATGAAGCAGTAAGAGAATATCAATCAATTTTATTGCAATATGCCGGTAGTCCGGTTAATGATGATGCTCAATATTTTTTAGCTCTGACATATTACAAGAGAGAACAATATTTACTTTCTGCGTATGAGTTCAGCAAATTAATTAGGGATATTCCTGCAAGTGAATTTGTGCAAGATGCTCAATTTATGTTAGCTGATTCTTATTATGAACTTTCTCCAAATTATCAGCTTGAGCAAAGTTATTCTAAAAAAGCTGTTGAAGAGTTTCAAGCTTTTATTGAATTTTTCCCGCTTCACCCTAAAGTTGAAGAAGCTGAAAGAAAAATTAGCGAGCTTTATGCTAAATTTGCTGAAAAAGATTATAACAGTGCATTAATTTATGAAAAGATGGAATACTTTACTGCCGCCATTAAGTATTATACCTTGGTGAAGGATACTTATCACGACTCTAAATATGCACCTCTTGCTCACTATAATCTGATTCAACTTTTGGTGCAAACAGAGAAAACAGACGAGGCCTTAACTAATATTGCCGAGTACTTAAGGAAATATCCAAATGATAGTAATTCAGAAGAATTAAAGGCACTTAGCCAAGAATTAGAAGAAAATTTAGAAGGTTAAAGGTTGCATAAATACGTAAAAGATTCAATTATTACAATGACCGAATTAGTTCTGCCGCAGCATACTAATCAGCTTGGGAATTTACTTGGCGGTCAGCTTATGCACTGGATTGATATTTGTGCGGCTCTTGCTGCAAGCAAACATTCCGCAAGAGTTTGTGTTACTGCTTCAGTTGATAATATTGATTTTAAAGAACCAATTAAATTAGGTGACGTTGTTACATTATGTTCTTCTGTCAATAGAGCATTTAATACTTCTGTTGAAGTTGGCGTAAAAGTAAAAGCCGAAAATTTTAGGACTCAAAAAAGTATACACACAAATTCGGCATATTTAACATTTGTCGGAGTTGATGAAAATGGCAAACCGGTTAAAACTAATGAGATTATTCCCGAAACTGATGAAGAGAAGAGAAGATTTGAAGAAGCTTTGGAAAGAAGGCAGCGACGTCTTTCATTACGAAACCCTTAAATATTATCTATTTCTGTTTTTCTTTATTCCCTTTATTTCAAATTATCCTCAAACTTTTCTAAATAATTTTGGCTTCACGGAATTTGTTAAGACATACCCCGGTTATTCAAAATTTACTTTAATTGATTTTAACGAAGATGGAATTAAGGATTTATTTCTCTTCGGTAATCAAGGTAAAAGTTTTGTAATCCACGAGGGAATCAAAGATTCCACTTTCTCTGAAGCTGTTAAAAAGTTCTTCTTTTTCCCCATTGATGATTTTAAGTGGCTAACTAAATCTGAAGCAGGTGATGATTATTACATTTTTGTATCTAGGAATAAAAGGTTAGCCGGACTCGTATCATTCACAAAAAGTAACTCTCTTAGCTTGCTTAATACTATTGAGTTTAATTCTTATCCTTCATCCATCACAATAACTGATCTGAATAATAATGGGAAAAATGAAGCTTTAATTTATGGCAATAATTTTAAAGGAATTGAAATTGTGCGGAGTAATGGATATTTGCTAAATTCAAGATCTTTGATTGCTGAAGATGTTTTTAGCGATATTGTGATTCAGGATTTTAATCAAGATGAGAATGATGGTATAATTGCGATCGATGTATTAAATAATAAACTTAGATTTTTTGAAAACACCGAACTATTAGAATTTATAGTAAATAGAGAAATTTTATTTGAAGAATCAATTTTTTCACTTGAGAAAACTGATTTTGATCTGGACGGTTTTACTGATCTTGCTCTTGTTAAAGAAGGTGGAGTAAATATTCTTAAAGGAGACTCTGTTTATTCTTATTCTGATCAATCTTATTATTCATTTGAATTTACTCCTGATAAAATAATAATAGATGATTTTAACTCTGATAAGAAAAACGACATTATCGCATCAAATAAAATTGATAACCAACTTTTTTATGTGTCTGATTTTAATAATATTAATAATTCAACAAAATTTAGTCTGAATAGTATTTCCGATATTAGATCTTTCACAAAGAATAAATTAAAATTATTAATTGCACTCTCAAAAAAAGGTGAACTCCAAATAATTTCATCAAAAGCGGGTTGGGGAAAAAGTTTCTCGTATAAAGTTGGCGGGATTCCAAATAAGCTATATTCCTCAAAGAAAAAAGATTCTAATAATTCGTTTTTGTTGATTGAAAATCAAATGGATAATTCAATTAGTATTTTAGAGATCGACTCAAAAGGACGGTTTACGAATTTTCAGACAGCTACTTTTTTAAACAATTTTGAAAAATTTGGATTTACTTCTAATTTCTCGAATATTATTGGCTATAATTCTAAAAAGAGATTGTTGGAAATAATATCTACTGAAGATGTGAGCATTGGGAAAAATCATAATTACATTTACACAAAACATCCTATTGAATACCTTAACGTTGACGCTGAGGAAAATCTTATTGTTGCAGAAATAAATAATAGAAAGTTATTTTTTGAAAAACTCAGCAACCGAAATAATGTATTTGAATCTGATACATTAATATTTATTGATTCTTTGGTGAGTAAAGCGGCATTGAATAAGTCAACTGATGTTTATTATTGGAAGAAAGATAATACTAAGTTAACTTTTAATAAATTTAATAATGGACTTAAGAAACAGATTCATTCAATTCTTTCTAAAGATACAACCGTGTATAACTCAATAATTTTGAATGATGAATCAGCTGCGACCAAGCAAATGGTAACCCTTATTGCAAATGATAATGAAGAAAGGATTTTCTTAGTTAAGGAAGACAAAGTTATTAGGTACACTAAAAATTTTAATTTTTCTGTCGATAAAAATTATACAAACAGAATATTTAAATTTTACAGCTCAATCTTGGGCAACAAATATTTAATCGAATACCATAAAGAAAAAAATAGATTTAGATTTTTTGAAATTGATGACAAAAATTTATCTTTAGTACCGGTAAAAACCATTGATGCAGTTAAGTGTAATGATTATTTTGTTTCTAAATATTTTGGTAAAACCTATATTGTGTTCACAAATAATGAAAATAATACTATTAGATTTAAGACTTTAGATTTTAAATGAAATTAATATTTACTTTATTTTTAGTCCCGTTTTTAATTTATGCGCAGAATCTTGATTCTTTGTATAACTTACTTCTAAACTCAGCAAAGTCTCACGTAAAGCATGAACTTTCTCCTGCACAAATTGAAGAAAGGCAGCCTGATAAATGCGGGTTTGGTTTACGCGCTACAATTAAAGAACATTTTGATGAATTTACAATTGAGCAGCAGCAAAATATTTCAAATATTATGTCCCGACCCGAATTACAAACGAGCATTGTTTCCCCGTCAGGAATTTTTAGAATTCATTATGATACAACCGGATTTGCCAAACCACAATACAATATCGTAGATTTGGCAGTTGCGTTTGATTCAGCGTATAATTTTGAAGTTAACATTTTAGGTTATCCGCCGCCTCCAACAGACAATAATGTAGGCGGGGACGATAAATATGATATTTATGTTTTAGGTTTAAGTGGCGGACTTTATGGAGCTACCACTCCCGAAACGAATATTCCAAACACTACCACTTATGAAAGTTACATTGAAATTGATAACAGTTTTAGCAAAAATGAAGGTTATAATTCATATGGAATAAATGCCGCTAGAGTAACAGCAGCTCACGAGTTTCATCATGCTATACAACTTGGCAATTATATCTTTAGATCCGCAGACATATATTATTATGAATTAACATCTACGTCCTTTGAAGAGTTTGTTTATGATGAAGTGAACGATTATTATGCATATATGGGATCTTATTTCAGAAATACTTCCAACAGACTTGAGGATAATTCCGGTTATAATTTAGCTATTTGGAATATTTTTTTGAAAGAAAGATTCCAAGATGAAGATCCAATGTTGGGTTATAATATTGTTAAAAGAAGCTGGGAATATTTAGTAAACGATAGAGCAATTGTTGCACTTGCAAAGGCTATGAGAGATTATGATAAGTCATTTGTTAGTGAGTTTAATACTTTTGGCGATTGGCTTCATTTTACGGACAAGAATACCAAAACTGGTGAATTCTTTGAGGAAGCGAATAATTATCCCGCAATTAAAAGCAATTATACAATTGAGCTAGATGAAAATAAAAAAACTATCACAATCCAAAGTGAACCGACTTCAATAAATTATTTTACATATTTAGATTATTCTCAAGGAGTTACAGATACAATTATTGCTGTAATTAGTAATTCAGATGTTTATGGAGCAATATCTGAAGGAAATAATGCTCAAATTGAATTTACTTTTGCCAATAACATTTTTCCTAAATCAAATTCAATTAACGATTCTTATTATTCACTTATTAGTGGAGATAAAACAGAATTTATTCAAGAGAGCTACATAATTAATAATTTCCTCTCATACCAAAATGTAAACAGAGGTGAAATTGATTTTGTCTTCCCTCAGCCGTTTAATTTTGTGCAAGATCAATGGCTTAATATTCCAACCTATCCGGACTTAACAAATAAAGCTGACTTAAACATTTACACACCTGATATGAATTTAGTTTATGCAGGCAAAAACTCTATAGTTACGAACGATTACATAACTGTTAAATGGGATGGACGTGACAATAACGGAAATAGAGTTTCAA
>CAYXXW010000220.1:0-5347 GCA_964469115.1 uncultured Melioribacteraceae bacterium | reverse complement strand
AGCTGAAGCCTGTAATCAGTTAATAATCAGAATACAGCCTGATGAAGGAATACTATTAAAGTTTGGAATGAAAGTTCCGGGTGCCGGATTTAATGTGCATAACGTAAATATGGATTTTAAGTATAGTGACCTTAATGATGTAAAATTACCAACCGCATATGAGAGATTACTACTGGATGCAATGTTAGGGGATTCAACTCTTTTTTCAAGAGGAGATGCAGTTGTTGAAGCGTGGAAGTTTTTAGCACCGGTACAGAATGCTTGGGAAAATGATAAAAATATTCAAATTCATGGTTATCCGGCCGGTACTTGGGGTCCCGAAAAAGCAGACGAACTAATTGAAAGAAAAGGTGTCACGTGGCGCTATCCATGTAAAAATTTAGCAGATGATGGCTTGTATTGTGAGTTGTAGTATATTATTTAATATCAATGTCATTCCGCTTTTTATCATTTTCTGATGAAATACCGGAATCTAAATAATGATTTTCTATAAAGCGTTCTAAGATTACAGTTTTGCAACAAACGCAAACTGTAATGACAATTTATAATTAAAGCATAGTATTATGATAAAAACATTTTCATCACCAAAAGAAACAGTCAAGAATTTTGCTCAGGAACTAAAATTAATAATCGAGAAAAAAACAGCTAAGCAGAAAAACTTTTATTTGGCACTTTCAGGTGGTAGCACACCTCAATTATTATTTAAGGAGTTAAAAAGAAATTATTCTAATAAGATCGATTGGCGGCTTGTTCATATTTATTGGGGTGATGAAAGATGTGTTGATCCGGAGGGCTCAGAAAGTAATTATGGAGTTACCAATAAATTACTTTTGAAGCATCTGGATATACCTAAAGAAAATATTCATAGAATTAAAGGGGAAGATAACCCAAAAATTGAAGCTCGCAGATATTCGGGTGAAATTATGATGACTGTTCCGTCAAAAAATAATCTCCCTAAATTTGATTTAATAATTTTAGGCTTAGGGACTGATGGGCATACAGCTTCAATATTTCCCAATCAAATAGAGTTATTTAAATCAGAAAATTACTGCGAAGTTGCAGTTCAGCCTGAAGCTAAGCAAAAAAGAATAACCATAACCGGTAAGGTTATTAACAATGCAGAAAATATTTATTTTTTAGTAACCGGTAGTAATAAATCTAAAGTTGTGTCGGAGATTATAAATAAGAAAGAGTATAGTAAAAAATATCCCGCATCCCAGATTCTCCCGACTTGGGGAAAATTAAATTGGTATCTGGATAGTGCCGCAAGTCGTTTAATTAAAACTAAATGAGTTTGTTTCCTTCATAAATTTATTTTATTATTGACAACCAATAAAAATCAAAAAGAAATTAATTGAGGTAACTATGAAAAACTTTATATATAAAACCGGTTTGCTTTTTTTGTTAACACTATTTTTAGCAATCACGCAAATTTCTTGCAGTGATGATGACAATTCAACTGGACCTGATGATACAACCGGAGAAAGTGGGCAAGATCCTGCATTAGTTGGCACTTGGACACTGACCAAAATTTTGGCGCCATTTCCAACAACACCTGAAGGAGTCGGTATTTCATTAGAAGCTGATTTTAATGCAGATGGTTCACTTCAGTTTACTACAACCGATGCTGACGGAACGGCTATTGATGAAGGCTCTTGGAGCACTGCCGATGGTAATCTAACCATAACTATTGAAGGTGAAGATCCCGCGACATCTCCATATACAGTGGTCGGTAATATTGCTACAATAAGCGCTTTCCCAGTTGATTTTCAAGGAACTGTGGTTTTAGCTTCGCTTGAGTTTACAAAACAATAGGTTGGACTAAAATATTAATTCCAAATTAAAAGAATAATTTCTTAATGGGGCAATGTTGCCAATAAGTTCAACATAATTATAATTCAGCAGATTGTTTACATTGAGAAACAATCTGCACGGAATATTATAATTAAAAAGACGTGCACCAATTCTAGCATCTAAAACATATATATCAACTCTTTTATCACCATCAGGCACGGTTCCAAGATTAACAAGTTCATCATCAATTTTTTCCACTCTGCTTAAATATCGAAAATCAATTCCAACTTCAATAAAATTTTGTTTGAAACTCAATCCTGTAATTGCGGTATGCCGTGGTCTATATTTCAACTCTTCATGTTTTTCAATATCTCTAGGCCACAAATATGTATAACTTAAATTAAAAGTTAATTTTTGAGCAAAAAGATTAGTAACTGTGCTTAAATCAATGCCTTGAATTCTAGCCCGGGTTAAATTATTAAAAAAGGCTTCTCCATTAAATGGATCAAACTCAATTTCGATCATATCATAATACTCATTATTGAATACTGTAAAATCAAAAGAGACGATATTATAAAAATTATGATTTATTCCAGCCTCATACGAATAGCTGGTTTCCGATTTCAAGTTGGGATTAGGGATTACTTTTAATCCGCTCAAGGTAGTAGAGGTAAATGCTTCTGCTAAACTTGGAGCCCTAAACCCTTTGCCAAGAGAGGCCCGTAAATATGTATTATCATTTAATTTATAGTTAATACCAAATTTTGGGGAAACAGAATTTTCATTA
This sequence comes from uncultured Melioribacteraceae bacterium, assembly GCA_964469115.1. Taxonomy (GTDB): domain Bacteria; phylum Bacteroidota; class Ignavibacteria; order Ignavibacteriales; family Melioribacteraceae. The sequence continues at coordinate 2,766 of CAYXXW010000220.1, read as the reverse complement.
TCTAAATCGGTAAGACTGCTATTGTCATATCTTAAGCCAAAAGATAAATTTAAGGGATCAATAATTTTGTAATCGACCTGAGAAAATAGGCCAACAATATTAGCTGTTCTATTCCCAAATATGTTTGAAGCTACAGAATTATATTGAAATTCGGCTCCTGCTATAATATTAGTGCTGTTAGCCAGCTTGTAATTTGTTCTCAGCTCAGAGCGATAAAGTTTACTGGAAGATTTATTGCTGCTTTCTGTCTGGTCGCTCCAATAACTTATATATAAACTCGGAATAAATGAAATGGACAAATTATCATTTATAATATGTTTGAAGTTCATTCCCAAAATGGTTCTATCAGAATTTATTAATTCTCCTAAATCACTATCATCCGGGATTAAAGCGTTATTTAAATTTTTCCAGTTTATAAATGTTTTTCGTTTCCTAGTGTAACCAGTGCCCATAAAAGAAAGCGATGTGAATTCTGAAAACTGATAATTAGCTTTAAGAAATGCTGAATATCTTAATTGTTCATCATTTTTTCTATAACTCATGTCTTCAAATCTAGAAATTGAAGCTGATAAGTTTAAATTTCCAATTGATCTTGAATGCGAGAATGACTGACTATTAAAAGTTAGTGTTTTGTTCGTCCATTGCCATTCCTCATACGAAGGCTTATTATATATACCACCGTGCAATTTAAAATATGACACAGCATTAGTAGTGTTTTCTTTAGAAATAATGTTTATTACACCACCAATTGCTGATGAACCATATAATGAGCTTGCTGCACCTTTTAATATCTCAACTCTTTTAATTTCAGAAATTGGTATTAGTTCCCATATAATTTCTCCAGTATCAGGTGTATATATTGGAATACCATCCATTGCAACTAATACTCTTGTTCCAGCTCCTCTGCTATATCCACTTGAGCCACGAATACTTATTTGATCAAGTGTCATAGTTACACCAGGTACATATCTAAAAGCATCATCAATTTTTTGATAGCCTCTTTCAGAAAAAAGTTTTGAATCAATAACATATCCGCTGGCTGCAACTTCCCTTAAATCTTGAGAATATTTATTTGCTGTAATTACTAGTTGGTCATATTGATAACTTGTTGGTTCAAGTTGAAAATTAGCTTCTTTCTTTCCTGGACTAGGCTCAATAGATTCTGAGATTTTTTTAGAATAGCCAATAACGCTCACCACAATATTGTATTTTCTATTTGGGAGATTAAATATGCGGTATCTTCCTTTGGAATCAGTAGCTGTGCCTAATAATGTGTTTTCAACAATAACATTAGCACCAATTAATGGCTGTCCGTTGATATCAACAACAGTCCCATAAACTTCTCCAGATTGTGCATGCAAGTTTATAGTGATGAATACTATCAGTATAATTATATATCTGAAGTTCATTTATGATCTCCAAATTTTCTGCTAACTTCAGTAATTGCTTTTAATATACTTAAGGATTCATCTCTTCCAGGTGGTTGAGGAGGAGGATTATTAAAATCACAATGAATATTTATATTGTCTAAAAATGTTGCTTCAGGAATCAGCAGTGTGCCAGGTGTTGAAGTTTCGTTATCTATATAATATAAACCAACAATTTTCCAATCTTCACGACTAAGTGAAAGAGTATCTTTCTCAGATTGAGCAACAGCTATGTAAGAAAATAATCCAGCATCAATAGTGGAGAGTAAAGAATTCTCATTGAGCGTTGTGTATTCATGTGTCTGTACTCCAGTAGGTATTGATTCGCTTACAAACTTAAGATTAAATATATTAAAGTCGGATACTGATAGTAACGGGTTATTAAATACTACTATATTGGTCTGTTTGACTAATGGATTCCACTCACCAGTAAAGGTAATTGTTCCTCCAAAACCAGCTTTCCCATCTTCAAGTTCTGGTGAGAGACCTTTATCGCAAGAAATAAATAATATGCTTAATAATATAATTAATATTCTTAATGTACTCATGTACATAAGATAATAAGAGGGTATGATATTTACAATAATCTAAAGAAATTAATAGAAGTAGGAATTATTAAAGATAATTAAAGTGTTTCAATACTCTTAAAGCTCTTAAAGTATTCCATCGGCTTGGTTTCCCAGCTTTCTCCATTTCAAAATGAGTTTTACCTGGATGTTTTGATTGTAGATTCCACAACCCATTAGTTTTTCTTTTAGCTCCAACCAAATCAAGAGCATCTTTCATTCTTTAAATTGGCAAATTGGAAATAGTCCAGACAGCGAAGTATATCGTATTTCCATCTTGATGGATATGGCATTCTTGTGAAGTTTGAGTTGATTATTTCCCCATTCTTATCTGATTTATACAATTTATGTTGAAGAATAAATTCTATAGATTCATTTTCAACTTTTATTATCTCATCAATTCTATAGGAATAATTATTTCTTCTAAACTCAAAAAATCCTTCCAAGACTGATAAAGTTGTATGTAATGAACTATGCATCGAACCTTTTCGTGTTGATTGGCAATTAAAGCCGCCATCTTTCATTTGGCTATTTAATAAATAATCAATTATTGGCTTTAGAAGTTCCTCCTCTTCATTGAAATAGGAAGAATAGTTTAAGACCATTCCATTTATACAAATATCTTTACTTACGATCATCTCATATTTTCCTACATAACTATGATTCATTTCTTTTTTAAGAATTGATTGAATAGTTTTTTGTATTGATTTTATTGAAGGCGAAATTGATAGGTTCCGTAAATCTAACAGAGTATAATGTGTTGATGTCCATTT
>CAYXXW010000219.1:2361-5388 GCA_964469115.1 uncultured Melioribacteraceae bacterium | reverse complement strand
TTTATCGCTTCCTCAGCCTTTCCGCATTGGTCGCCTACAAATGTTAGAAATGTTGATGTTGTCATATTATTTATTTAATTCTCAATAATGGTTATTTTCAACTTTGTCTAATTACTGCCAACATCGTAATAAACGCATTGCGTTTATTACGAATATAGGTTAATTTTATTGTTCGTTTATTGGGCAAAATTATATATAAAAGTATGAAAAAACAAGAAATTATTGAAAGATATGAGAAACAATTAACAATTGAAAATTATGCTAGTCAAACCATCAAAAGTTACTTATCTGCTCTAAAGTTATTTCTTGAGTATATTTCAAAGTTAGAGATAAACCAAATTACAGAAAAAGAAATTCAAAATTATCTTTTCTATTGTAAAGACAAAAAGACGTATTCATTTTCTGCTATGAAACAAGTTATTGCATCTATCAGATATCTTTATATAAAGGTGTTGCATAAACCAGTGCCAGAAAGTCTTTTTATTAAACTTAAAAAGCCAACTACTTTACCAACTGTTTTATCTGCAAAAGATATTTCTAAAATTATTTTTGTAACCAAAAATATTAAACATAAAACTATGTTGTTACTAATTTATTCCGGTGGTTTAAGGTTAGGAGAATTACTAAATCTAAAAATTGGAGATATCGATTCAGAATCGATGAAGATTCATGTAAAACAAGGAAAAGGAAAGAAGGATAGATATATTATGCTTTCCAAAAATGCGTTGAATTTATTAAGAAAATATTACAAAGTTTATAAACCGAAAGAATATATTATTGAAGGCCAGAAAGGCGGCAAGTACAGTCCAAAAAGTGTTCAAAGTGTTTTTAAAGCAGCTATAAAAAAAGCTGGAATAAAAAAGAAGGCTACTGTTCACACATTGCGTCATAGCTTTGCAACTCACTTATTAGATGATGGAACTGATATTCGTTACATTCAAGAACTGCTCGGACACAAAAAATTAGAAACAACTCAAATTTATACTCATGTATCTTCTCACTCTATTGATAAAATTAAAAGCCCCGCAGATTTATTAGATATTACCATTTAACCTTTTCAAAGATTTCCTTTTTAATAGTATATTTACTTCCTGAAAAAAAACGGAGCAATTGTGAGTGTTGATGATAAAAAAATAATTTATTCCATGATTGGTGTAAGCAAGTATTACGATAAGAAGCCAATTCTAAAAAATATTTATCTATCCTACTTCTATGGAGCTAAAATTGGAGTGCTTGGTTTAAATGGGTCTGGCAAAAGTTCATTGCTTAAAATTCTTGCCGGAGTTGATAAAGAGATTAATGGGGAAACCACAGTATCACCCGGCTATACAATTGGATATTTGGAACAAGAACCGAAAATTGATGAAACTAAAACAGTGAGGGAAATTGTAGAAGAAGGAGTGCAAGAGATTGTAGATTTGATCAAAGAATTTGATGAAATAAATGCAAAATTTGCAGAACCAATGAGTGATGATGAAATGACTAAACTCTTAGAAAAGCAGGCTAAAGTTCAGGATAAACTCGATTCTAAAAATGCTTGGGATTTAGACTCAAGATTAGAAATGGCTATGGATGCTCTCGGCTGTCCGCCTGCTGATACTCTGGTGAAAGTAATTTCCGGCGGTGAAAAAAGAAGAGTTGCGCTTTGTCGATTGCTTTTGCAAAAACCCGATATTTTACTTTTAGATGAGCCTACAAACCACCTTGATGCAGAAACTGTACTTTGGCTAGAGGCTGAATTGAAAAGATATCCGGGAACAATAATTGCGGTTACACATGATAGATATTTTCTTGATAATGTTGCCGGTTGGATTCTTGAATTAGATAGAGGCGAAGGAATTCCCTATAAAGGTAATTATTCATCTTGGCTTGAACAGAAACAAGAAAGATTAAAACTTGAAGAGAAGAAAGAAAGTGATCGACAAAAAACACTTCAGCGAGAATTGGAATGGATTAAAATGTCACCAAGGGCAAGACAAGCAAAATCAAAAGCTAGAATTTCTTCTTACGAAAATATGTTGAAGGAGGAGAAAGAAGCGGTTAAAAAAGATGTAGAGATTTATATACCGGCCGGACCAAGATTGGGTAATGTTGTTATTGAAGCTAAAAATGTTTCAAAAGCTTTTGGTGAGAAATTGCTATTTGAAAATCTGAATTTTGCATTACCTCCCGGAGGAATTGTTGGTGTAATTGGACCAAATGGAGCTGGTAAAACAACGCTATTCAACATGATTGTAGGTAAAGAAAATACGGATAATGGAACATTTAAGGTCGGGGAGACAGTTAAACTTGCTTATGTAGATCAATCAAGAGATGTGCTTAGTCCAGAAAAATCAGTTTGGGAAACTATTTCCGGCGGATCTGATGTTCTTAAGTTGGGTAATAGAGAATTAAATTCAAGAGCTTATGTCGGTCAATTTAATTTTGCCGGAGGTGATCAGCAGAAAAAGGTTGGAGTACTTTCCGGCGGGGAAAGAAATAGAGTTCATCTAGCGAGAATATTAAAAGAAGATGCTAATGTTATACTCTTGGATGAACCTACTAACGATCTTGATGTTAATACTATGCGTGCACTTGAAGAAGGACTGCTGAATTTTGCAGGATGTTTGGTAGTAATTTCCCATGATAGATGGTTTTTGGATAGAATTTGTACTCACATACTTGCCTTTGAAGGAAATAGCAAAGTTGTTTGGTATGAAGGAAACTTTTCTGATTATGAAGAAAACAAAAAGGAACGCTTAGGAACTGCTGCTGATATTCCGCATAGAATTAAATACAAGAAATTGGTTAGATAAAAATTGTAGTTGGGCTGTCTCAAAAGTGTCATTCCGAATTTATTTCGGAATCTAAGGCTTTGATTTTAGTTTAATAAAAGATGCTGAAATGAATTCAGCATGACATAATTTAATTTTTGAGTTAGTCCCTTTTGAAAGATATTTAGAAATGGGATAAATAATTTGTTTATTGGTAAACCAAATATTTTTTCTCAGTTTCCCAATGTTGTATTTGGACTGAGTAAGAAAGCAA
>CAYXXW010000219.1:0-2261 GCA_964469115.1 uncultured Melioribacteraceae bacterium | reverse complement strand
CCAAATATTTTTTCTCAGTTTCCCAATGTTGTATTTGGACTGAGTAAGAAAGCAAACCATACTGATGATGATAAGTATAACTTCAACATGTCCAGATCAATTGGGGATGATGAAGATAAAGTTCTTAATAATAGAGAAATGTTTTTCAATTCGCTAGGTTTAACATCTAAAAATGTAGTGATTCAAAAACAGACCCATAGTGATATTGTAAATATAATTGATGAATTTAAAGTTAATTTAGTAGGTGATGCTTTAATAACAAAAGCTAAAAATTTAGGTTTAGCAATATCAACAGCTGATTGCACTAACATTTACATTTACGATCCGAAAGAAAAAATTATCGCGGCCGTTCATTCCGGTTGGATGGGCACAGAAAAAAGAATTTTAGATAAAACTTTACAAATACTCTTCAATAACTTTAATGTAAATGCCAAAAATTTATTTGTGTTTTTTGGACCCTCAATTTGTCAGGATAATTATGAAGTAGGAGCTGACTTTCAATCAAAATTTGATGAAAAGTATCTGATTAAAAGCGGAGAAAAATTTCTTTTGGATCTGAAAGCTGTGAATAAAGATATTTTGACAAATTCCGGAATCCCAACATCACAAATTGAGATTTCGGAAGTTTGTAGTTTCGAAAACAATAAATTTCACTCTTATAGAAGAGATAAAAATAAATCGGGAAGAGCTCTAGGAGTAATCGCATTAAGAGATTAGGTTGAATAAAGATCAGTTAAAAATACTTTTCGGATATATTATAATATGTTTAATTTGGGGTTCAACTTGGATTGCAATTAAATTCGGTTTAGATTCTTTAACTCCACTAATTTCTGCTGGTTTAAGATTCTCATTAGCATCAATATTGATATTTGTGATTTTGCAATTTATGGGCAAAACTTTACAAAAAGATACTGCTTCAATAAAAATTTATTTCTTTTTAGCCTATTTCTCTTTTGTAATTCCTTTTTGGCTAGTTTATTGGGCAGAACAATTTATACCTTCCGGCTTAACTTCAGTTCTTTTCGCCATTTTTCCATTTTCAGTTTTTCTTTTCTCGCTTCTTTTGCTTAAAAATGAAGCTGTTGATAAATTTAAACTTGTAAGCGTAATATTTGGTTTTATAGGAATTCTTATAATTTTTTCAGATGGATTAAAAGTTGATTTAGAAAATCATCTTCTCGGATTGCTTGCAGTTTTAGCAAGTGCAATTTTACAAGGCTTAGCTGCAGTAATTATAAAAAAATGGGGAGGTCATCTAAATCCATTTTCTATGAATGCTCCGCCATTATTTATTGCCGGAGTTTCAATGATTATTTTGAGTTTGCTCTTTGAGGACAGTTCAGCTTGGGAATTTGATGTCCCGGCAATTTTGTCAATTTCGTATCTTGCAATTTTTGGAACTATTCTGGCTTTTACAATTTACTATTGGTTGCTTCAGCGAATTAATGCTGTAATTTTATCCTTATCTGCCTTTATTACACCGATTATTGCCGTTTTATTGGGATGGGTCTTTCTCGATGAAATTCTTTCTCAGCAAGTTTTAGCGGGAACACTTTTTGTGCTAATAGGTATATTATTTGGTAATATTAAAGGATTAAAAAAAATCTACCGATCTAAAAAAGGAATTATTAATGCTTAACGTTGTGAGAATTAAAAAAGCTTCATTTTATGCTTATCATGGTGCCTTGCTTGAGGAGCAATCAATAGGCGGAAATTTTGAAGCAGATGTTGATATGTATTTTAATTTTAGTGAAGCTGCAAAAACTGATGATTTATCGAAAACAATTAATTACGAAGAAATTTATAAGCAAATAAACAAAGTCATCTATCAGAAGAAATATTATTTAATTGAGACAATTGCCACCATAATTGCTGATAATCTTCTAGAAAACTATTCAATTCTTGAAAAAATTGATGTGAAGGTTAGAAAAAATAATGTTCCGGTTGGTGGAATAATTGATCATGTAGAAGCACAGGTTGTAAAGAGTAGAAATGAATAAAGTCTTTTTAGGTTTGGGCTCAAATGTTGGGGATAGATTGGAGAACATTACTAATGTTATTATGGACTTTGTGAGTAATTTTAATTTTTCTGATGTCCATTATTCGTCAATATATGAAACTAAACCTTACGGTAAAATTGAACAAAATAATTTCATGAATTGTGTTGTTTCTTTTAATACGGAAATAAGCATTCATGATCTTTTTAAATATGTAAAAAATTTAGAAAAGAAAATCGGTAGAAAAAAAAGAGAAGTTTGGGG
>CAYXXW010000218.1:1575-5393 GCA_964469115.1 uncultured Melioribacteraceae bacterium | reverse complement strand
TTTTATGAGAAAAGAGAAAGAAAAACATGGAGCTTGAAGAAAAAACCATTAGTAGAATTATAGAAATGGCGTGGGAAGACCGTACAACTTTCGAGGCTATAGAAGTACAGTTTGGCTTGAAAGAAAAAGATGTTATTGAGATAATGAGAAAACATATGAAGGCGTCTAGTTTTAGAATGTGGAGAAAACGTGTTTCGGGAAGAAAAACTAAACACTTAAAAAAACGGGATTTTAAATTGGGCAGATTTAAGTCAAAAAATCAGTGATTGGAGATTTCAACTTAGTTTCTGTCTTTTTGAGATTGATATTTACTAGGAAGTTTTTTCTATAGCACGTCTAACGAAACCGTCCGATTTTTCTAATCTTTGTTTGGCTTCTTCATAGCTTACTTCTGCTAAAATCATAACCAAGGCAGACTTTACATGATAATCTGATTCATCCAAATATTTTGTTGCTTCACCATAATCTACACCGGTAATCATCATAACAATACGTTTGGCTCTCTCGACTAACTTTTTATTAGTCATCTGCAAATCTATCATCATGTTTTCGTAAGTCTTGCCCAGCCTAACCATAGCTGTCGTTGTAAGCATATTTAATACTAGTTTTTGTGCGGTTCCACTCTTCATTCTTGTTGATCCCATTACAACTTCGGGTCCTACGTAAGGGCAAATAGGAATATCGACTTCATCAATATTAAAAGTATCTCTTGGTGTGCAGGTGATATAGAGGGTTGTTGCGCCTAATTCTTTTGCTTTTTTTACTGCCCCAATAACATAGGGTGTTCTTCGGCTGGCAGCAATTCCACATACAACATCATTTGAATTTACTTTAGCCTCTAAAACATCTTTTGCGCCGTTCTCTTCAAAATCTTCAGCCCCTTCTTGAGCTACAAACATTGCGGCTTCTCCCCCTGCAATATATCCTTGCACCATTTCCGGTTTTGTTCCAAATGTCGGAGGACATTCTGAAGCATCAACAACGCCTAATCTTCCGCTTGTTCCGGCACCAAAATATAAAAGTCGTCCACCTTTTTTCATTGCCTCAACAATTTTATCAACAGCCTTTTCGATGTATGGCAGTTCTTTCTCAACAGCAAAAGGAATTGTTTTATCTTCATTATTTATAATTTTAAGTATTTCTGCCGTTGATGCAAAATCAATGTCTTTCGATTTTGAGTTTCGCTGTTCGGTTGAGAGATTACTTATTTCGTGAAAAAGGTGATTGGGCTCTTTGCTCATTTAGTGATTTCCATGAGAATTATTTTTTTACCTTTTTTATTTCTTATGTTGGAGGGTTTAAATGAAAGATCAAAAATTGTTGATTTCTTTATGTTGGATTTATATTTGAGTTCTGCCGTCTTAAATTCTTCTTCTAGATTTCCACCCTTAATTGCAGCAAGATATGCTTTCTTGTCTTTAATTAATGGAAGTGAGTATCTAAACAATATAATTAACGGAACGGTCCCTCTGCTGACGATTAGATCAAATTTATTTTTATGTTTTTTAACAAACTCATCGCTTTCTACTCTAGAGTTTTCAACCACTACATTGCCTAGCTTGAGCTTCTGAAGAAACTCCTTAACTGCATCAATTTTTTTGCTGGTTGAATCAACTAACACTCCCCTCATCAATGGTTTAGTAATGGCAAGAGGAATTCCGGGCAGACCGCCACCAGTTCCAATATCTAAAAATCTATTTGCATTTGCAGGTAAAAACTCAGTTATAAATGAAGACATGAAAATGTGATTCTCAATAATATTTTCTGTGTCTTTTCTAGATATTAAATTCACTTCTTCATTTTTTTTAACTAAAAGCTCCGCAAAATGAGCAAGTCTTTCAACCTGATAGTCACTAATATTAAGCTGATTTTCCCAATAAAGTGTTTTAAGTTCTTTTATATATGTCTTACGAGTTTTCAAACACAACCTCTTTAATATTAACTTTTCAAATATACTAATAATACCGAAATATCTGAAGGTGAAACTCCCGATATTCTTGAAGCTTGACCAATTGAGCGCGGTTTTATTTTATTAAGCTTTTCTTTTCCTTCAGTAGATATAGTTTTTAATATTAAATAGTTAAAGCTAATGGGTATTTTTAAGTTTTCTAATTTTTCCATTTTGGTTATTAGATCCTGCTGCCTAACAATATAGCCCTCATATTTTAATTCAATCTCAACCTGGCTAAGCGCTTCTCCGTTTTCCAATAATGCATCAATAACCGGATATTTTCCTGCATCAACCAAAAGCAAAAGTTCTTTTAGATTCAGCTCAGGGCGCTTAACTAATTTTCTTAATGGCTCACCATTATCAATTTTAGTTGAGTTCTTTTTGTCTAAAAGTGAGTTAATTTGTTTTGGTGTAAATTTAATTACGTCTGATAGTTCTATTGTTTTGGTTATCAGAATTTCTTTCTGGTCTAATTCTTTAACAAGTTGGTCTTCAACCAAACCAATTTTATTTCCAAATCTTAAAAGTCTTCTATCGGAATTATCTTGTCTTAGAAGCAATCTGTGTTCAGCTCTTGATGTAAATATTCTATAAGGTTCGTTAGTTGATTTTCCAACAAGATCATCAATTAGAACTCCAATGTAGGATTCACTTCTTTTTAGAGTAAACTCTTCCCTCTTTTGAATTTTCAATGCCGCATTTATTCCGGCAATTAATCCTTGACCAGCAGCTTCTTCGTATCCCGAAGTTCCATTTATTTGACCAGCGAAATATAACCCTTCAATAAGTTTAGTCTCAAGAGTTAAGTCCACTTGATAAGGAGGAAAATAATCGTACTCAATTGCATATCCGGGACGAACCATTACAACTTCTTCCAGTCCTTTAATTTTATGTAAAGCTTTTAGTTGAATGTCTTCGGGCAAAGAAGATGAAAAACCATTTAGATAAACCAATGGATCATCCAAGCCCTCCGGCTCAATAAAAAGCTGATGACGCGACTTATCTGAGAAACGTACTATTTTGTCTTCGATAGATGGACAGTATCTTGGCCCAACCCCATTTATTAATCCCGTAAATAATGGGGATCTGTCAAATCCGGTTTCTAAAATTTTATGAACTTCTTCATCTGTGTAAGTAATGTGACAACTTATTTGTGGGAGAAAAGGAAACTTTGTTTTATCAGTTCTCATTGAAAATGGTTCCGGATTTTCATCACCGGGCTGTTCCTCAAGAATATCGAAATTAATTGAGTCCTTAAGAAGTCTAGGCGGAGTTCCTGTTTTCAAACGATCAAATTTAAATCCTAATGAGCTCAACCTTTCTGTTAATCCCATGGAGGGCTCTTCACCATATCTTCCACCTTTTGTAGAAGTTAAGCCGGTGTGCATCAGTCCATTTAAAAAAGTTCCGGATGAAATAATAACAACTTTACATTTTATTTCTGTCCCGTTTAAAGTCTTAACTCCTTCAACTTTTTTATTTTCAATAATAATGTCTATCACAGAATCTTCTATTATATCCAGGTTTTCCGTTAACTGAACAACGTTTACGGCCTCCTTAGAGTAAAGCACTCTATCAGACTGACATCTTCCCGCCCAAATAGCAGGGCCTTTAGATTTGTTAAGGATTCTAAATTGAATTCCCGATCGGTCTGCAATAATTCCCATCACTCCGCCAAGTGCATCTATTTCATGTACAAGGTGCCCTTTAGCACTACCACCAATTGCCGGATTGCAGGACATTCTCCCAATTGCGTTCTTCTCCATGGTAACAAGTGCAACTGAAAGACCCATTTTGGCAGGAGCAACAGCAGCCTCTATTCCTGCGTGTCCACCCCCAACAACTATTATATCATAATTTTTCATAT
>CAYXXW010000218.1:0-1475 GCA_964469115.1 uncultured Melioribacteraceae bacterium | reverse complement strand
AGTATATCATCCGTTGTAACTATTCCAATTATTTCTCCCAGAGCGCTTTCTGCGTTCCTTAAATCGACAGAAATAAATTCGCCGCTAAGTTTACCTTCTATTGATTCAATTGACTTAATTAAATGATCCTTGGCTTTTTCTAGGGCTGTTTTATGTCTGAGATTTGAAACAACTGCACTCTTTTCACTAAAAGATTCCGACACTAAACTTTTCTTTTTTAACAAATCAATAAACTCCGAAATTCCCTCTCCGGTTTTTGCAGAGACATTCAGACTTTCTGAGTGTGTGCCGCTTTTATCCAAATCAATTTTATTTATTAGTGTAACTATTTTTTCTTCTTCTGTTAAGTCTAAAAGCTCAGTGAACAAGTCTTGTGGAAAGTCCGATTGAACTTCTGAAATCAAAACAACAATGTCAGCATTCTCCACGGCTTTTCTGCTTCTTAAAACTCCCTCTTTCTCTATTTCATCTTCAGCAATTCTAATTCCTGCCGTGTCAAATAATTTAAATAAAATGCCCTCAATTGAAATCTCTTCTCTAATTATGTCCCTTGTCGTTCCAGGAATGTGACTAACTATAGCGCGAGATTCTTTAACCAAGTAATTTAGCAAAGAAGACTTGCCAACATTTGGTTTACCAACCAATACAACATTAACACCATCCCTAAGAACTTTACCAATTTTATACGAATCGATTAACTTTTCGATTTCCTCAATTATTTTTTTAATCTCTTGCTTTACATTTTCGAATGAGACAAACTCAATCTCTTCTTCGGCAAAATCCAATTCCAGCTCAATCAAAGATGAGGAATTAACCAAACTTTGTCTCAAAGAACCTACTTTTTTTGAAAGCAATCCGTCTAGTTGATTTCTTGCTCCCTTAAGAGAAGCATTGGTTCTTGAGTTAATAACATCAATCACCGCTTCAGCTTGAGAAAGGTCAATTCTTCCATTTAAAAAAGCTCTCTTAGTAAATTCACCAGGCTCTGCAAGCCTAACTCCCTCTTTAACCAATCTTTCTAAAATATTTTTGCAAATTAACTGACTTCCATGTGTGCTAATTTCAACCGACTCTTCACCAGTATATGAGTTTGGTGATTTAAATATTGAAACAAGAACATCGTCAATTACGCTTTTATCCTCAGCTAATATTTTACCGTAATGAATAGTGTGTGAAACAAAATCAACTAAAGACCCCGTGCCCTTAAATATTTTATCAGCCGAGGAAATACTTTCTGGTCCGCTTACCCTTATAACTGAGATAGCTCCAACTCCGGAAGGAGTTGCAATTGCCGCAATTGTATCTTCGTTTGAATGAATCACTTTAATATTAAACTTTTTTATCTTTTTGCAATGTTGATAAAATACAGAACATTAAAATTACGATTAATTAAGCATTAATACAATCTTTGACAACTCTTAACTTATTTTAATTAAGCAAGTTAGAGAATATAAGTGTCCTATTATTTATATTGG
>CAYXXW010000217.1:0-5411 GCA_964469115.1 uncultured Melioribacteraceae bacterium | reverse complement strand
TTGCTTTTATTTTGGTTATTATGAATCGATTTTAAAATTATGTTTTTTATTGATAAATACCTTTTCTACCCAAATTTTTTCCTCATAAACCTTCTGTAAGCTTTTCCAAACCTAGGAATATTGTCAAATATATCTCCCCACAAATCATAATAGTCTCTTTGTTCTGTAATTTTCCCATTTTCATTTATTGTAATCCTACTTGAGCCATATAATATTGAACTTGGATATTTTTTATAACTAATTGTCATCTCCCATTCAATAAAGATAATATTGTCATCCATGGCGGCTCTAACCACTGCCATTTTCAAATCTTTTGATCGATTTGATAAGCGCTCTGTCATTTCCTTGAAATCTTTCATCCCCTTGATTTCCTGAATTGAATCTCTGAAAATAATATCATCATGGTAATAGGGTAAGATATGCGACCAGTCAGGTTTCCCTTCTGTATTGTATGTTTTTGACCATAATTCTTTTATTAAATCTAAAGTAATGTGGTATTCTGTATGATTATCGGGTTCTGTCATATTTGTGTTTTCCTTTTACTTTCTTAATAAAAATTAGTAATAAAGTGGAGTGCATTTTTGACTGACTACTCCTTTAAAATCAAAAATTGTTTTTTTGAATGATGGGGGACCAATAGTTCCTCTTGCATTATTAGAAAACCCGAAACCTTCTTTGGGTATTCCAACCCAATTCGTATCCAATTTGTTATTGTTGTTTTCGTCATGGAAAAATTTGAATGAATATTTTCCCGCTTTCAGACTATCAACAGTAACAATGCAAGTATGTTTTACTATTTCGGCAGATATGCCTTTTACAAAATTCTTTTCGCTATCACTTAGTTCTATTAGAACTTTCCCCTTATTGCTATTTAAGCTGCTTATTTCTATTGTTAGAATATTCTGACTTTTTGGAGAAAATGAGGTTAATAAAATGAATACTAAAAATATGCTTACTTGTTTCATAATATATTTTGCGTTTATTTTTGCTCGACATTTATAAGTTTATTAACATCATATCCTCTCTGAATCAATCTGCTAATTAATTCATCGTATATGCTTTCATCCATTTGCGGTGTCCGCGATAAAATCCATAAGTAATTGTCTGAGCTACTACCTATAACAGCCCATTGATAATCCTCATCCAACTCCATTACATAGTAGTCTCCATAAAAAAACAAAAAGAAAGAAACTTTCAATTTTGCTGGTTCACTTTTAGGATTAGGTATTTTTGCTTTGCCTACGGCTTGTGAAAATTTACCATTAAAGCTATCCTTATAACCACTGTTTACTACCTTTATTTTTCCATCATCACGCAAGGAGTAGTTTGCGGTAACACTAACGAGTCCATGCTCAAATCTGTGGTCAAATCTTGATATTTCGTACCACTTTCCAAGATAACGCTCAATATCGAGTTCTTTTACTACGGTTTTGTCAATCATTGAATTTTGTGCTTTACATGAAATAAAAGCAATTATTATCAATATAAAAAAAACTATATTTTTTCCCATGGTTCAATTTCTCCTTGAGCTTATTTAAATGATCGATTAGTCTCAATATACTCGGCCATTCCAAATTTACTAATAATAAAGTTATACCTCCTCATGAATATAAGTATTTGGGATGTATTGACCATATTTTCATTTTGTTTGATTTATTATAAGGTAGCATATCTTGATATGACGCCTAACGATTTGGCTAAAATGCGTTTCAATGCAGTTTAGGTATTGTTGTGATTAGTTTTTTAATCCTGATTTGTAAGTTTCCAATGCCCTAATTCTAGCCTGTTTATGTTCTATGATGGGGTCACAATAGGCAACACTGTCTAATTCTGGAATCCACTTTTTAACGTAAATTCTATTTTTATCAAATTTTTTCAATTGTTCTATAGGGTTAAATATCCTAAAATATGGGGCAGCATCACAACCTGTTCCGGCTGCCCATTGCCAATTACCATTATTTGAAGAAAGTTCATAATCTAAAAGTTTCTTGGCAAAGTATGCCTCTCCCCATCTCCAGTCAATTAAAAGATGTTTGCACAAAAAGCCAGCTGTTACCATTCTTACTCGGTTATGCATGTATCCTGTTTCATTTAATTCTCTCATTCCTGCATCCACAAGAGGATAACCCGTCTGACCATTACACCACTTTTGAAAATCGGTTTCATTATTCAACCATTGGATTCCGTCATATTTAGAACGAAAGTTTTGATTTACCACTTTGGGGAAGTGAAATAAAATTTGTATAAAAAATTCTCGCCAAATCAGTTCGCTTAAAAAAACGTTATCCTCATTCTTGAGCAGAGCAATGATCTGTCGAATACTAACAGTTCCAAAGCGAAGGTGTGGGCTCAAATATGA
Source organism: uncultured Melioribacteraceae bacterium (assembly GCA_964469115.1). GTDB lineage: Bacteria > Bacteroidota > Ignavibacteria > Ignavibacteriales > Melioribacteraceae. Next base: position 3,052 of record CAYXXW010000217.1, on the reverse strand, counting down.
TGTTGTATCAAGATAGGGGAAGTTGCGTGTCTCTGCATATTGGTTAACCTTTGTAAGGTTATATGGTTTCACAAGTATAGTAGAGCTTTTGAATCCTAAGTATTCTAATTTTGGGAAGGCAAATTGCCCTTTGTGAAATTTACCATAATCCACTTCAGGTAAAATAGCGCTTGGCTTATATTGTTTGAGCCACATATTTTTATATGCTGTAAAGATGGTATAGGGAGATCCATCAACTTTCGACACTTCAGATTTCTCATGGATCACCTGATCTTTGAAATCTATTAACTCAATACCATTTTTTAATAAGAGTTGTGCTATTTTTTCGTCTCTATCGATTGCATACTGCTCGTAATCTCTATTGACATATACACTAGAAATATCATAAGTATGTATAAGTTCTTTCCAGACTTCTTCCGGCTTTCCTTTAAGTATTAAAATTGATGATTGGATTTTAGAAAGGCGCTGATTCAAGCTGCTTAGCGTATCGTAAATAAAATTTACTCGCGTATCATCATTTGGTAATTCATCAAGAATATTATCATCAAAAATGAAAAGTGGTAATACATTGTTACTAGAATTCATTGCAGCATTCAAGGCTGTATTGTCTTCAAATCTCAGGTCTCTTCTAAACCAAAATAGTGTTGTTTTCATAAATCAGTTGCAATAAAAAATATAGGCGTTCAACGAAGTAGCAATAATCAGCCAAACAAGGTAAGGAGCTAAAAGAAGCGACTTAATGCTCATATCTTTCCAGAAGTGAAAAAATAAGTATGCGATTAGAATCGTGAGCGATAATATACAAATCAATCCAAGAGTAATAGCTTGGGAATAAAAGAAAATGGGATTCCATGCAACATTTAAGATCCATTGAATGCCGAAGAGTAGTATGATTGTTTTTTTTTTTTCCGTTTTGATGAGCATGGCCATATAAATGGCGAATAAGATCATGATTAAAGTCCAAACTGTTCCAAAAACCCAACCAGGTGGTGTCCAAGGAGCTTTGTTTAAATTTTGATACCACTCAGAGGAAACACCACTGCCTGTAAATAGTCCACCTATTGCCAGAGCTGCAAAATTTAATAGCAGAAAAAATATCGTTCTTTTAATCATCTTATTGTGTAAGTTTTTTTAGCATTCCCCTGAATATAAAGCCATGAAAAGGAAGTACAGAATACCAATACAACCTTCCCCATAATCCCAATGGTCGAAAAGTGGCAGTTTGAATTAATTCTGCATTAATAATTTTAAATTCGAGCCAAGCCTCACCTGGCAATTTCATTTCAGCAAATAGAAGTAAACGACCTTCGTTTTTATTGGCATATAATACTCGCCAAAAATCTAAGGCATCACCAGCCTGCAAAGAACTGGGATGTGTGCGGCCTCTTCTTAGTCCAACTCCTCCAACAATTTTGTCTAAGAAACCTCTGGTTTTCCAAAGCCAATCGCCATAATACCAGCCAGTCTGGCCTCCGATGCTCCAAATTTTTTCTGTGCATTCAGCTTTGTTATTGAAAATCTTTGTTCTTTGATCTGTATAACAGCCAAAAGTAGGCACTTGAATGAATTCTGAAACAATGTCATTGTTCCCACTGCTTGAATAGGCATCTTTCCAGCTAGAAACAATTTGGTTTAATTCAATTTTTCTAAAAGCGAGAGAAATGGCTTCTTTATATGGAATTGGTGTTACCTCCAAAATGTTATTGATTGAGCTGTCTCGGCAAATTACTTCAATTTTCATACTGTGTACTAGAGCTACTGCTAGTTTGTAGGATGTTGCAGTTACAAAATATAGCCAGTACGAAGACAAACGAGGGGTCATTACAGGTATCGTGTAGATTCTTCTTTTCAAGCCTCTTATCCGAGCAAATTCTAAGAGCATTTCTTTGTAGGTCAGGATATCTGGCCCACCTATATCAAAATTTTGATTGTATGTTCTTTCATTGAAAATACATTTTGATAAAAAGATGATTACATCTGAAATTCCAATTGGCTGACACTTGGTGTTGAGCCATTTTGGAGTTACCATAATTGGAAGCTTTTCAACTAGATCTCGTATAATTTCAAAAGAAGCACTACCTGATCCAATAATAATTCCTGCTCGGAGAGTGGTTAAATTGTAATTGCCTTTATTGAGCTCAAATTCAACAGTTTTTCTTGAAGCTAGATGATCTGATAATTCAGATTCATTTACAATACCACTTAAATAAACGACATGTCGCACTTTGGTTTCATTCAATGCATTTCTGAAATTTACAGCAGATTCTTGCTCAAGTTTTTGATAGTCTGATGATGCAGACATGGAATGTACCAAGTAATATGCACCATCAATGTCTTTTGGAATGGCATTTAAAGATTCCTTTACTAAAAGATCAATTTCAATGATCTTAATTTTTTGTTTAATGGTTTTAGGTGGCTCGAACCTGCCTTGGTCTCTTACACAGCAAATGACTTCATGACCAGCATCTAATAAAATAGGAAGGATTCTTTTGCCTATGTATCCTGTTGCACCTGTGAGTAATATTTTCATTTCAAATGTGTTAATTGCACTATATGTCTATTGATTGGATGCTTCAAATAACTCGTTCAAAACCTTTGTTCTATAGCTGAATATTTCTTCTAATTTTCTCTTAATAATTAGTTGATTTGCTATTTTTCCCAAAATTCCGAATGGTGGTTGATAACTTACAACGTCCTTCATTAGCGTTCCTTTTGGAGTGGTTTCTAAAAAATGTTGGTGATGCCACATTTTATATGGTCCAACTCTTTGTTCATCCACAAAATATTGTTTGTCTTTTACGTGTGTAATTTCTGTAACCCAAGTTGTTTTTATTCCTAGTAATGGCGACACTTTATAGCCGATAATCATGCCTTCATACATTTTGTCGGGTAGTCCTTCCGTTACTATATCAAAACCCATATAATCTGGGGTAATGAGTTTTAGGTTTTTTGGACTTGAAATGAATTCCCACAATTCATCAACCGTATTGTTAAAATGCTGTGTCTGTTTTTTTTGATAAAACCCCATTTTTAATTATTCTTTTCTAGTTGT
>CAYXXW010000216.1:0-5420 GCA_964469115.1 uncultured Melioribacteraceae bacterium | reverse complement strand
TGGAGCTAAACCACAAACTTGAGCCATCATCATAGTAAGAGCAGCGTAGCTTGCAATGTTAAATGGAACCCCTAAAAAGATGTCCGTTTGGTTTTAATATCCTCTTTATTTCTTTAACTATTTTCTTCCTTCGTTTATCTGAAATTGAACCTTGCGCATAAACCAAATCAAATCTGTTTTCGGAATAGTCAGTCTTTTCAAAATCCATCAACTTTACGCTTACTTCAGTTTGGTCACCTAATTCTAACTGTGTAACTAACAATGACTCATAATCTTCAACAATTATTTCAACTTTTTCTTTTGATTTATTGAAAAGCAACTTTGAAATGATTGCGTTGCTGCTTCCCAAAATCAAAATATTAAATCCAGTTAATTCGAGCTTACTTATAAGAAACTCGTATTGTTTTTTTAATCCGGGTAAATAAATTATTTCTTTTTTCATATATCTAAAAGTACAAAGAAGAATTGAAACCGAATGACTATTTTTAGGGGAAATTATAATTTTAGTTATTGATACTGTAAGTAGGTTTTTCTTTCTAAATCAGCAATTGAAAGGCTATAATCTATTAGAGCGCTAATGCTATTGTTTTTCGCTTCGGTTAATCTTAGTTGCATCTGTGCTAAATCAAAACTGGAAATTGTGCCGGACTTAAATCTTTCAAGTGAAATTTTATAACTCTTATCAGCTATTCCAACAGACTTACTTAGAACTTTTACCCGTGCTTTTGCTGAATTAATTCTGTTTATGACTTCTTTAATTTCATTTCTTATTATTTTTTTTAGGTTATTATAATTTAGTTTTTCTCTCATTAAGTTTGCTTCCGCCGATTCAACTCTGCGTGAATTTTGCCCCCAATCCCAAATCGGGACAGAAAGTGTTAAGGCTACATTTACGTCATCTAAAAGCTCATCAAAAAGACTAGCAAATTCTTTCTCATTATTACTTATGCCATATCTTGCATTTAGCTCTAATTTAATTTGTCTATTGGAATTTACTTCTTCAACATTTAATTGAGATAAGTAAATGTCATTTTCTTGATTAAGTAAATCTGATCTGCTCATTAAAGCACTTTTAACGGCTTCGTTTTCATCAATAGAGATGGGCTGATACGATAAATTAGAAATAAGATCAATATTTTCTTCAAGTTCTATACCAAGGAGAATTTTAAAATTGTTAAGATTTTCTTCGAATGAACGATTTAAGTTAAGCAGTTCATTTCTGCTTGAAGCTAAATCAACTTCTAATTGAAGCGCTTCAACTTCAGCAATAAGTCCGGCTTTGAATTTGTTTTGGGCAGTTTCAAACGATACCTCATTCTGTTTTACTTTTTCCTGGGAAATATTAACATTTTCTTTAAGCTTGTATAAATTGTAGAAAGCTGCCTTAACATTGTAAATTAAATTTTGCTCAGCTTGATTATAATTGCGCTCAGCATTTTTAAGATTAATTTCGGCACGTTCTAAATTTGCTTTTTGTGTATTAAAGGTGAATAAAGGTTGATTCAATGAAATTCCTAAGTTTGTAAAAAAGTCTTTTGTTCGGCTTATATTTGATCCAAACTGTTCTCTACCAAACAATCTTCCTACAATGGTTATGGTTCCATTAGAAAAAATTATAGGCTGCTGCAGAGTTAATCGTCCTTCAACTTTAGAACTGCCCAGTTCAAAGAAGTCCTCTCTACTTTCTAATGGATTAAACTGACTTGTTAAACTTTTTGAATAGCTTGGCAAATCAAACTCTAAGTCTAATCTTGAAAACAAACTGGCTCTAAACGCTTCCAGACTTTTTTGAGATGAAAGCAGAGAATACTCAGCGCTTTTAATCCCAAAGCTCTTATCTAACGCAGTATTTATTGCCTTTTCCAGATCATAAATTTCTTGAGCTTGAATGGTGAATGGAAATAAAACTAATAATATTTGAAGAGAGATATTTTTCATTTTTAGATTAAGATTATTCGTATCGCAATGATTCAATAGGATCTTTTTCTGCTGCTTTCTTTGCCGGATAACTTCCAAATACAAAACCGACAATTACAGAGACAAAAAACGCAAGCACAATTGAAAATGGAGTAATAATGGTTCTCCAATCAGCATAGTTTGAAATTATTGCTGTTAAAATATAGCCTGTAATTATTCCTAAAATACCACCGACAAAACTTATTGTTAATGCCTCAAAAATAAATTGATGAAGTATATCTTGTTTTGTTGCGCCAACTGCGCGTCTTATTCCAATTTCTCTTGTTCGTTCCATAATATTTGCAAGCATAATATTCATAATACCAATTCCGCCAACAAGCAATGAAATTCCAGCGATTGCACCCATAACAACATTAAATATTTTTTGGGTCTTCTGCTTTTGTGCCATTATTTCTTCCGGAATAATAATCTTATAATCTTCAACGCCAAAATGTTTTCTTTTTAAAATCTTATTTATCAAGTAAGCCACTTCCAACATCTTATCATCGCCGGTAACTTTTATTGTAAGCTGGTCAATTGATTTTCTATCAATAGCATTTGCAATTCTTGCTGCATCTCTCCAGCTTGTTTGTTTCCGTTCAGAGGGATCGATGTATCTATCCATTTTATAAGCCATTGTAGTAAAAGGAATGTAAACATCGAGATTAAAGTTTCTAAAACTAGTACTAGAATTATTGCTTGTTATACTTTTCTTTGCTGAGATCACCCCAATAATTGTGAACCAAAGATCGCCTATCTTAATTTTTTCATTTATGGGGCTTTTATATTTGAACAATTCTTTTTTTATATCATAACCAATAACACAAACGTTAGAATATTTTTGCACATGAGATTTTGTAAAAAAGTTTCCCTCAGATATTTTTGAATTAAATGTATTTGGATAATTTACTAACGTACCGATAATATTTGATTCAATAATATTTGATTTGAACATCACATTTTCTTTTGCTTCTCTTTGGGGCGTAAGCGAATATATAAAAGGTGAAATTTCCTTTATGGCTTTAAGATCATTAAGATTTAAGCCGGGCGTAAAAGAATTTGCTTTTTTATTTTTAGTGTTAACTTTTTCTGATCTAATAATAATATTGTTAGAGCCAAGCAATTCAATTTGTTCTAAAGTTTCTGTCCTTGCCCCCTCACCAATAGAGAGCATTGAAATAACAGAGCCAACTCCAAAGATTATTCCCAACATTGTGAGAAAAGTTCTAAGTTTATTAGAGCTTAGTTCTTCGATACCAATTCTAAATAAATCAGACTTTTTCAATTAGTTGCCGTTCTCGGGCATTTGAACTGAACTATCTTCAATCAAATCTTGATTTGCAATTTCTTTGTTGGGATTGCGAAGAGCAACAATATCACTTTCTTCCAAACCCGATTTTATAATAACAAAATCATCACTTTTAATACCAATAGTTACATCGACTTTATCAAAATCAGAGCCATCCTTTTTATAAACCAAAAATCCATTATTCTCTTCAAACAGAGCTTCATGCGGAATAAATAGTTGCTCTTCAATTTTATCTATAATTATTTTATTGCTTGTAGTCATGCCTGGTTTAAGAATTTCAGAAACACCTTTAATTTCGACAAAAACATCAAATACTTTTATTGTTGATTGATTGTCTTTCTGTTTTCCGAGTCGAGCTACTTTCGAAACTTCTCCAATAAATGTACTGTCTTGAAAAGCATCCAACTTTACTTCTACTTGTTGCCCAACTTTTACTTTACTAATATCTACTTCGTTAACATATGTGTGGCTTTCCATTTTTGAAAGATCGGGTAAAGTCACAATTACTTGTCCGGGCCATGGTTGATCCCCAATCTGAAATTTTTGACCTTGATTGCTCCAATTAACTCCATAGACAACTAAACCTTCGGCGGATGATATTAATGTTAGTGCATCAAGATCTCTTTGAGCTTTTTCCAATTCACTTATTTTTTGTCTAATCTCAACATTCATATTTCCCATTTCAGATTTTTGAATTATTTTTTTCGATTCGAAGTTTTGCTTTGTCTTCTCGAAATTTAATTCATTCTTTTTGTGCTGCAGCTCAGATTCTCGTTGTTTTGCTTTGGCCTCAAACTTCATTTGCTCTAAATTTAGTTTAGAAAGTTCGAAGCTTAGCTCGGCACTTTTTAAATCGGAATCCATTTGTGCCATTTCCGATTGGTGATTAGCCACCAACTTTGCTTTATTAGATCTTGATATTTCAAGCTGAGCTTCAGCATCTTTAAGTTTTACTAATGCCTCTGTCGGATCAAACCTGGCTATAACTTCTTCTGGTTTAACATAATTACCTTCCGGAACCAGCTCAACTATTTTTAAAGAACTTCTGACTCTTGGTGCAGAAATTGAGATTGAATTCTTAGCTTTTATTTCACCATTTTCTGTAATGGAGATAAGAAACACATCTTTCTTAACATTAAATACGGGCACGTTGCTATCTACTGAAGAACCTGTTAATGTATATAATAATAAGAGGATTAGAATAACTAAAATTCCTAAAGAGTATTTATTTTTAAAGATTTTCGGAAGTTTTGTGTTTTCAACGAGGTTAAGATAATTATTATTTGCAATGGAGATTAGGTTCGCAATTTTTTTAAGTATGTTAGGTTCGGAACTGCTAGGGTCTTTCATAGTTGATCTCTGTATAGTATCAATTTAAAATTATGAAATGTATTTACAAATAAAGAATCATTCTCAGATGAACTTATTCCACAGCTCGCTAGTTATCTGCCGATATACTTATCTACAGTGTTTTGCCATTCAATATTATCAATTACTTCGAGTAATGCTCTATTTATCGGTTCTCTTAAATTACTATTTGCAGGCAGAGCAAAGGCATAATTAATTGGATCAAGGATAATTGGCAATACTCTAATTTCATTTGAGATATTTTTAGATTTAATTAAGTATTTAAGTATTGGGGCGTCGTAGACAAAGGCATCAATTTTATTTTGCTTAACTAGTTCAATCCCCTCTTCAATATTATTGGTGGTTATAAAGCTTAAGCCATTGTTTTGCAGAAACTCTTCACTTGAAGAAGTTTTTACAGTTCCAACTCTTACATCATACAAATCATTCATGTTAGTAATTCCAACATCGAGTTGGTTAACGGTTAAGGCAGAGGCAATAGCTGCCGTAAAACCGGAAATCATCAATAATCCGGCAAACATCCAAATCAAAGCAATAATTCGTCCCCCTGCAGTTTTAGGAGCTTTATCTCCATAACCAACAGTTGTTAAAGTAACGGCAGCCCACCAAAAGCTTGATCCCAATCCTTTTGACATTCCTTCGCCAAACTCTTCTTTATTTGTTTTCCTTTCAAAAAGCCAGACTAAAAAACCTACAAAGAAAAGTATCATTAGTATTCCCAGAAGAATTTTAATAAACTCGGAAGAGAAAAGATTTTTAGTTATTCCCAATATGCTATTACTGCTTT
>CAYXXW010000215.1:0-5431 GCA_964469115.1 uncultured Melioribacteraceae bacterium | reverse complement strand
ATGATAAGAGATTAATTTATCCATATCGCCGTCTTTAATGCTTTGTGCAATTCCGCCAAAGGTCTCTATTACCTCTTGCTTTGCTTCAGGATACTGATTATTTATATAATCTTCGATTTCTGACTCATCTTTTGGTGAGACTGAATCATCTTTACAACCAGCAAATATTAAAACTGTAAAAAGAATTATTGAATAGATTAAGATTTTTTTCATGGTGTTTCTCCTTATGTTGTGGGTTAATTATTATAACTGTGTGTTGAAAAAATTATTTGCTGCTTAACCATTTATTAAAACTTTCATTCCCTTTATTTGCAGAATAATGCCAATCAAGTTTTAACCTGAGCCCTGCTTCTTCCCGCCAGATAAAATCAATTGCTTTTTCCATCTCCTCCAGATTCTGTATAAAAATTAGATAGAGTCTTTTCTCTTTTAAGTTGGAAATTCTAATTTCACTGAAAATATTTTGTACTAGCAAAGCATTCTGAATCGTTTCTACTTGAAATTGGCTGTGTGTTGCCCAAACAATACCTTTAGAGCCTTTTAGAAAATCAGCATAATTATATGTTAGTGATATTTCAATTTTTGTCCCGAATGGTATTAATGGAGCATCAATGTCATCTATCAAACTAGACCACTCTAATATTTTGCCATTGTCCATTTGAATGATTTCAATATCTTTGTAAACTCCACTTAATTCTATTCTCTTTATCGGCACGTCCGAATTTCCTTTCTATTTTCTACTGGACAAAAATATGCGGTTAGTTGAATAAAGTCTTAACCATTCTGCGCAAAAACTTGACTTTTTTCTGCAAAAGTGATGGAATTCACTAAAAGAGGACAAATTGTTTGATTTATTTCTTTGAAAGGCAAGCGATGCGGGGTCAAATTTAAGAACAACTAGTTACAAATAGATAAAAAAGCAATTTTTGGGTTAACATTTTCACAAATGTTAAATCGCAGACCAAAAGAGCCAGTTGCAGAACTAAATTACAATAAACATAATTAATAATGTCATATCGAAATGAGCGCTTCTTGCGATCCTGCCTTTGCCGGCAGGCAGGTGAGATATCTCAAAACTAAGGGATTTCTCACCCAACCAAGCCTGTCCTCGAATGATTATATCGGGGAAACGTTGGGATTCGAAATGACAAGTTCTTATCTGTTCTGCAACACCCTCTAAAAGTCTATGTTACGAAAGTTTTGTCCTCGCATCGCTGTGAAAGGCGGTTAAATTTGAGATGTAATAGGTAGCTATTTCTGAATGAAAATATTTTGAAATTTAATCAGCCTAAAAGAGGCTTATCATTATTTTTTTTTACCTTAATTTTATACTTGGATGGAGGATCTCCAAACTGTTTTTTAAATGCCCTAGTAAAACTTGTCTGATCGTTAAAACCGACTTGATAACAGATCTCTGCAATTGTACCACTGTCTTTCTTCAATAAATCCGCAGCCCTTTGTAAACGCATCGATCGGATTAATTGCCCAGCAGGTTGATCTATTAAGGCTCCTAACTTTCTATTAAGTTGTGATACGCTCATATTTGATTCCTCGGCCAGTTTATCTACGCCAAACTGTTCATCTTCAAAATGTTTATCTACAACATTAAGAACTTTTTGGAGAAATAGCTGATCCATAGAAACAGCAGTTACATCAGAAGGTTTTATTATTGTTGCTTTGCTGAATTTTTTGCGTAATTGCCGGCGTGTTGCAATTAGGTTTTTTACTCTGACTAAAAGTTCCTCGGAGTTGAAAGGTTTTAGAATGTAATCATCAGCACCTATTTCAAATCCTTCAATTTTATTATTAATTGTAGCTTTGGCAGTTAGCATTACGATGGGAATATGACTTGTTTTCTCATCTTGTTTTAATTCAGTTGTCAATTGACACCCATCAATTTTGGGCATCATTACATCAGTAATAATTAGGTCAGGTGTGTGTGTCTTTGCTAAATAGATTCCTTCTTGACCATCTTCAGCTTCAAAAATTTGAAAATCATTTGTCAGTTGTTCAACAATATAATTTCTTACATCAATATTATCTTCTACAACAAGAATAATTTCCTTGCCATTTTTTTTAATATTACTTGTTTTAGCAGATGATAAATCTTTGTCAACTACGGTTAATGAGTCGTGCTTTATTTCCTCATAACCATTTGTTTGTTCTGATAATTTCGGTTCGGTTTTCTGTGGTTTATCATGAACTAAATTGCAATCTTCAAAAGGTAATTGAACAATAAAAGTTGAGCCTACTCCAACCTCACTTGCAACACTTATTTTTCCACCGTGAAGTTCAACTAATTCTTTGGAAAGAGCTAATCCAATACCGGTTCCTTGATGTTCACGTGTTGTTGAATTATCAACCTGGTAAAAACGATTGAAAAGATGTGGAATATTTTCAGCAGAAACTCCACTGCCGGTATCTGCAACTAGTATTTCAATAATACCACTTTTGCTGTCAACATCGTTTATATCGGTTATGTTCAAAGTAGTGGAATTAAAGATGTGTTTAATGGTTACTTCAATTTTTCCGCCAACTGGTGTAAACTTAAATGCATTCGAAAGCAAATTATAAAATACTTTTTCTAATTTTCTCGGATCGTAATCGAGTTCAATTCTATTATAATTACAGTTACAGTTATAAGTAATTTCCCTTTGTTTAGCGAGTGATTCAAACGAATAAAAAATATTTTTTATAAATAAAACAATATCTGCTCGTTTGCTTTTTACACTCATACTCCCCGATTCAATTTTTGAAAGATCTAATAGTTGGTTTATTAAATGAAGCAATCGCTGTGCGTTTCTATTGGCTACTTCCAGATTACTTTTAATTTTACTATCCAATTTATTTGAGAGTGTATTGCTGATTTGTCCGAGAATTAAAGTTAGTGGTGTTCTAAATTCATGAGAAATGTTGGCAAAGAAACGCGATTTTGCCTGATCTAACTCCCTTAATTTTTCGGATGCAACATGCTCTAACTTTAGTTTGTTTTTCAATTGTATGCGATTTAACTCGTATTTTCTTATTCCGTAAATTGTAATTATCGTTACAAACAAATAGATAGTATATGCCCACCAGGTTCCCCACCAAGGTGGATTAATAGTAAATTGTACAGAGTCAGTCTTATTGCTCCATACACCATCACTATTTGCGGCTTTTACCTGAAAATTATAAGAGCCAGGTGATAAATTGAAAAATCGGGCGGTTCGCTCAGTACCTACATTTAGCCAGTTTTCATTTAAAGGTGAAAGTTTGTATTGATACAAATTTTTCTCAGGATTACTGAAATGAAGTCCAACATATTTAAATGAAATGTCATTCTGATTGTAAGACAGGTTTAGTTCATCGGATTCATTTTTATTTGCTAAATAATTCTTCTCAGAAATCAACAAATCACTGATTTTTAACTGAGGGGGAAAAGGATTACCAAGAACCTGATCTGGATAGAAAGAAGATAAACCATTACTAGCACCCAAATATATTTGATTATCACTTGCTTTAAAGATACGTGTGCCATACCGGAGTTTTGGTAAGCCAACAGGAGAAATTTTACCGGTCTCTGTATCAAATTTTGCGGGTCCTACACGCGTATTAACCCAAAATATACCATTTTCACCTTTAGCAATATCTATAATACCTTCATTGCTTGGCAGTCCTTCCTTTTTAGTGTATTGAATATAAGTACGATCGACTGGATTTAAATGTACCAGGCCTTTTTCCCAGGTACCTATTAATAACCATCCTTTATCATCTATTAATAGATTATACATTTTAAACCCTTTAAGATATGGGCTAAACTTATCTTCCTGACGATCATATAAATATAAAGTTCCCTCACCAGCAAAATCTGAAGCCCAAATATCTCCGTTTGAATCAATACGAACTACATTGAGAAAAACATTCCTTGATAAATTGTCATTTTTCAAAATTTTAAAATGTTTAAATTTTTTCTTATCCTTATCCGATCGAAATATGCCCCCGGGCCCAGCACCTAACCACAAAGACCCCTCATTATCTTCACAGATACTATAAACCGAATAACTAAAATCATCCCGCCCATCATCATTTCGTGTTAATTTAAAATGTGTAAATACCCCGGTTTCTATATCCATCCGGTCTACTCCACCATTTCCATCATGACCTCCATATGCACCACCATTGCCTAAACCTACCCAGAGTATTCCTTTGTTTTCCTGATAGGTCGACCTCACCCAATTATGTCCAACACTTTTAATATTGTCCTCATTATGCAGATATCTTGTAATTTCATTGGTTTTTAAATTCATTTTACTCAGTCCTTTTTCCTGAGATTTAATCCATAAGATTCCTGGATTTAAAGGTGATTCATAGGCACCTAATACATTGGCAAAGTTCGTGTTTAAATGATACTTTCGAGCAAATAGATCGGTTCTAAAAAGGCCACTGCCCATAGCACCTCCAACCCATAAATTACCTTGTCTATCTTCATAAATAGACCATAAAATTTGAGGATTAACAAGGTTAAAATTGTAATTAATAAAAGTCTTTGTTCTGGCATTAAAATGATTTATTCCCTTACCTGTCGTACCAATCCAATATTCACCATTTTGATCCTGATGTATTAGATTAACGCGAGGGTCGTCACCAAAAACATTTTCTTCTGTATATGGCGCATGTATATGGCCAGGATTGTTAGCATCAAAGCTAATTCTGTTCAATAATTCACTTTTTGGATCGTATATATGAAACCCTGATTTGAACGTACCAATTAATATCTGTTCTTGCTGATCTTCATATAGTGCACTTATCCGATTATCTAACAGGCTATGAGGATCTGAGGGGTCATGTAAAAATTGCTTAACATTTCCTGTACTGATGTTAAAACGTACCAGTCCTGAATTTGTTCCAATCCATAAATTATTGATTTGATCCACTAATAGATCATAGATACGATCATAGACAATAGTTAGTGAATCAGAAGGTTTATGGAGCATTCTGGTAAAGCTGTCTCTTTCTCTTTCATATCGAAATAAACTGCCATTCCTGGTACCAATCCAGATGTTTTTGTTTTTATCTTCTGTAATCGACCGAATCTGAGTCAGATTAATATTATCAATTTTAGAAGGATATTGATACAAACAATCACAATCTGGATTGTATTTGCTTAGACCTGAATTGGCCCCAATCCATATGTCGCCCAGATAATCAACATATAGAGATCTTATATAATCATCAGCAATTGAAGAAGAATCACTTCTTTTGATATCATATTTTTTCCCTTCTAAACCATTATACCTGATCAGCCCCAGATTCGTCTCCATCCATATATATCCCTGATGATCCTGGGTAATTACGCTTACATCAAAAACTTTCTCTCCGTCAATTTCTATGTTTATTTTTTTAAAATCATTTTCATTGGATTGGGCATTTGTAACAAAATAATTTGAGATTA
>CAYXXW010000214.1:0-5437 GCA_964469115.1 uncultured Melioribacteraceae bacterium | reverse complement strand
GCCGGTAAGTTCTTCAAAGCAATGATAATTTGGTGGAAAATTATGCTCGACCAAAACGATGAAAGGTTTGATGAATTATTTGAAGATAAATTGGAAGAAGTAATTGATTTTTGTGATGATCTGCTCGATGAAAATGAAAATAATGTTGATGCACTCTTTTTCAAAGGCGGAGCACTTGGTTTTAGAGGCAGACTATATTCAATAAGAAAAGATTGGTTTGACGCCGCTCTTGACGGTAAAGAAGCATTACCTTTAGTTTATGAAGCATATGAAATTGATCCCGCTAATGAAGATGTAAAATTGGGTTTTGGAATTTATAATTATTACGCTGCTGCAATTCCGGAGAAGTATCCTTTTATTAAGCCGGCAATGATTTTTTTCCCGAGCGGTGATAAAGAAAAGGGAATTGAACAGCTAAAATCAACTGCACAAAATGGAAAATATGCTGCAATTGAAGCGCAATTTTTCTTATTAAATCTTTATTACCAATTTGAAGAAAACCACAATGAAGCTTTAATTTATGCAAAACCATTACACGAACAATTTCCGGACAATCCCACATTTCAGAAGTATGTTGGTAGAATTTATGTTAAAAAAGGTGATTATGCTACTGCGTCAAATTATTTTGGTGATATAAAAAATAAAAGCTACAAAAAGATGCCTGGATACAATGAAGTCCTTTTGAGAGAAGCAGAGTATTATCTTGGTGTAAATTATATGCGCAAAAATAAAATAGATGAAGCAAAAAAAAGTTTTAATAACTGTTATGCACTCTCAAAGGAAATTGATGAAGAACGTGATGAAGAATCCGGATTTCAAGTAAATGCAATAATATATTTAGCAAGAATTGCAGATAGAACTGGTGATAAAAATTTAGCTAAAAAGTATTTTGAAGAAGTTTTAGATCTGCGGGATTACAGTAACTCACATAAAAAAGCAGAACGCTATTTGTCAAAATTGAAGAGCAAATAAAAAAGAAGCCCAACCTATTCAAAGTTGAGCTTCTTATAAAATTATTTATTGATATTTATAATTCCATTCCAAAACCAATACTGAAAGCAAATACATCAAGGTGATGAACACCTGGCATATTTTCAACTGCTGGCTCAATTTCTCTATCAGCACCAAATAAATATTCCAATGCTGCATCAATTCTATATTTTCCAAAAGACTGACCAAATCCCAATGTTCCAACATGGTTAGTTGATGAAGGGAATAAAATATTAAGAGTTTCGTCCGGAGCAGGCGCTGGATCATAATAATATCCAAATCTAATTGCAGTTTCCGGAGTAACCATATATTCGCCGCCAAATCTGATCATTACAGCATCATCCCAGTCAAGTATGAATTCTCCATCAGGCATTTTATCATATTCGGCAATCAATTCATCTAATAATGACCATTTACTGTATTGAGCATCAAGAGCTAATGTTAAACATTCAGTTGGTTTATAGGCAATACCACCGCCAATCCATAAAGGCCATGTTACTTCTCTTTCAAAATCTGTCTCAACAAGAGTCATATTTCCTAAACTTGGAGCTACAATATCTGCTGAACCATCCATTGTAACAGCTGTTGTAGTTCTGAACGTGGCTGCAACAGTAAGTTGTTTGTTAATATCATATTTTAATCCAATTGAAGCGCCAAAACCGATACCAGTTGACTCTTCGGTATATTGAACTGGAGTTTCTGGAATTCCATCTTGATTTGCGTCAGCTACATCCGGTCTTGATAAATCAAATATTGCGTAATAAATATTAGCAGCAACACCAATTGAAAACTGATCAGTTACTTGATAAGCAAATGTAGGTGAAATGGCAATAACGCCAATTCTGGATTCCCAATTAAAAGCTTGTCCACCTGAAAAAGCAGCTAAATCCGAGCCTGGCCACTCTGCTCCTAAACCTGCAGGCACATAAACAGCAAGACCAAACGTCATTTTATCCATATTATAAACACCCATTAGTCCACCGGTTGGGTATATGTTTCGTTCTGTTTCAGTATCAACTCCGGCAGGAGCATATTGATATGATCCAATTGGCATTACACCTGTAAAGTAAACCGATATAGATGATTTTTGTCCGGCTAAACCAGCAGGATTCCAATACATTGCGGTTGCATCATTGGAAACTGCTACAAAGGCTCCACCCATTCCTAGTGCTTTTGTTCCAACACTGTTCAAACTTAGTCCGTTTGCAAATAAGCTTGTAGAGAGTCCTAATACAAGCAAGATACTAAAAGTCATTTTATAGACTTTTTTCATTTTTCCTCCATTCTATTTGGTAAGTTATTTAAATATAATATAATTAGGTGTTTTATTCCTCAATAAATTTTCTGCCGAGCAAAGATTTTTTTATCGACTCATCTAGTATTCCCGGCATGCTCATATGATCCATAAAAGCTGACATTCCGGCATCCCAAAAGTACATATCCATTCTATGCATTTGTCTCTGGGTGTACACATTAATTTTGTCATCTTCTTGAATTAGCAATACTTCAATGGGATAAGCGCCTACATGGTCAATTCCGGGACACATATTTATTTCATCTTCCCTTGAAGCACCGGCAATATTAAATGAGACTGCCTCAGTTCTTGGTCGTGTAATTCCAAGCAAAATTGCATCTTTTTTAGGTGAAGTAACTTCAGAAATTACTCTCCATTTAAGATCATCTTCATTTTTATACCACCGATATTCTTTATCATCTTCAGTAGGTTTGTAAATTTTAAGATTACTTTTAAATTCAGATCTTAATTTTTCCAGTCCATTTAAACCATCAGTATTTGGCAAAGAATAAATATTTGGGAATTGATCTTCGTCATTAAATAATGTAAGAGGACCAACCATCATGAACATATCTCTGGATGATTCAGCAAGATCTTCATCATCTCTAATTGGTTCCATTGATAATTTAACTTTTTCTCCACCAACAGAATTGTGGAGTAATCCAATAATTTTTTCCTTAATCTTACTTGTTTTAGAAATCACCACATTATATAAATCTTCTTTGTCATTCTCGTAAAGATCATTAAAAACAATTCTATTTATAGTTTCCGGATCAGTCAGTGAAACATTTATTCCGGTTTTGGTTTCATAAACTCCTATTTTTAAAAATCCGGCAACCAAATATTTCGATCCATAACTTGTGAGCATACTTAAATATTCATCCGAAGTAAAAACAATTAATTGTGCTTTTAAACCACAATGCTCAGTGCTGTCTTCTCTCACATAGTCGGGTACATGAATAGGCGTTGATTTAAGTAATCTAAAGTTTTTGGCCTTAAGTGATTCAATAATTACAGCCGTGGTTTTCTCTACATTCGACTTTATTGATTTATTGGTCAACATATAAATTCCATGTTCAGACGGAAAAATTAATGTTGAAAAGAAAAATACTGTTATTAGTAGAGCTGATTTAATTTTCATTTCAGTGCCTTGTATTTTGTTAGGGTAATAATTCTATGAGTTTTGCTTTGAAAGAAGCACAAGAGCCAAAACTTTGATAAACTTCACAATCTCTGCAATTACCATCTTTACAAACATTATCATTATGATTTATCATCCAGCATGGTTGTGTATGCGAGGAATAATATTCACAGTTTTCTCTATCTTTTTCGGAACAATTAATTATTGACCAGCATGGAAGCAGAGCTAAAATTCTTCGCATTCCCTCAATATTTATTTTGTCTTCGTTTATTGTTTTCTTAATGCAGCGGACTCTTTCAATATCTTGCTCGGAATAGAGCCGTTGATTGCTTTCTTTTCTAAATGGAATGATTAAGCCTTCTCGTTCATACATTCTTAATGTGTGAACGGAAATGCCTAAAATTTTGGCTGCACCACTTATTGTGTAAATCGGATCGTTAAGATTTGGAGACATTAAATCCTATAAAAGTTAACATTAAGTAATGTCAACTTTCTTGCCAGTATGGAATATAAAGAATTGAGGGAAATAGAGGGATTTTTATGAAATGACTCTCAACAATGAGAAAGATTCTAAGAAATCTTTTTAATATTGATAAAAGATGAAATATCTTCTAAACAATTTACAAGTTAGTAGATAATCCAATTCTATGAAGGGCGCCTATTTCTCCCATGGAGGAGAATGAATAATCAAAATTATAATTTGAAACAAGAATACCTAAACCAAGATTAAATCCGGCAATACCCGCTGTTCCGCCAATTTTGTATTCTTTGCGTTTTTCGTTGTCATAGCCAAAGCGTAATTTCATCACCTTACTTAATTTAAACTCACCGCCAAATGTAAATTGCTGAAATCTTTCACCGAAACTATCATATTTATCTTGAAGTTTATTTAATGATGCAAAAAATGTGAAGGGTAAATGTTCGAGTGTTTTTGAAAATCCTAATCGAATGTCTAATGGTAAATCTTCAGTAGTGCTATAATATTGAGTAATTTGTGTGCCTAAGTTTAATATTGAAAACCCAAAATTCCATCGAACTTCGGGAATTGAATAATTTAATCCTAAATCTACTGCAAAACCGGTTGAGGATCTATTTTCGATTCCGGAGTAAATGAATTTGATATTTGCACCGTAGTAAAAGTTTTTATCAAGTTCGTTTGAATAACCAATTATCATTGCAATTTCGCCGGCACCAAATTCCCCAGTTTTAATTCCATCCGGAGTAGCGCCATCAAAAGTTCCATAATTTATATACTGAATTGCACCGCCAAATCTTCCAATTCCTTCAAATTTATGAGAGTATGAAACAGCAGCAGAATTTATGTCCAGTAAATGCTTAACAAAAGAAAAGGAGATAGGATTTTCAGTAAGATGACTAATTCCAGCAGGATTGTAGAAAATTACGTTTGGATCGTCAGTATTTGCAACAAAACTTCCGGCAAGTGCAGCAGCTCTCGGACTCTGATCTAATTTTAGAAAATTATATGTCTCCTGTGCTAAAACCTCTGAAGCGAAGAACACGACAACTAATAAGATGATTTTTTTCATAACATTAAAATTTTTGTAATCAGATTTTAAAGATAATAATTCTTAAAGGCAAGACGTTAAAAATTTTTGACCCATTCAAAAAAAATAATTACGGAACTAACTATCCATTAAAATGTAAAAATTCCTACAATTGAATTAACTACATAAATTTATACTCGTTTATTTTTGAGTATTATTTAGGTATTTTTGAAGCTCAAATAACTTTTTTCACTCTCAGCATTTCAAATGAAATTAAATATTTTTATAATTTTTTTAATGGCTTTTTCCTGTTTTACTGCGCAGACAAAAACCAATTTTGAAATTATTGATTCACTTATCTTTTTATCAACCGAGCAAATATCTAGAGAGTTAAATCAAAATGATGAATACTATTTAGAATTTATTGGTGCTGATGATTATGCAATATTGAAATCGAAAGTTATTCAGTTTCTTAAGCTTGGAGAGATAAGAATAATTGAGAATGAA
>CAYXXW010000213.1:0-5439 GCA_964469115.1 uncultured Melioribacteraceae bacterium | reverse complement strand
ATACTTAATTAATTCATAATTTATTTTCTGTGAATTTATAAACATTAATTCTTCATCTAATTTTTCTTTAGAAATAAATCGATCTTTATTGCCAACCACCACTTTTATTTTGAGGCTATTCCAATAAACTAAATTTGATTTGTAAACAACATCTCGAGGCATTCCTGAACCCCATAAAATCATTTTATTCACGGGAGGCTGTTGTTTATTCAGCCACCTTGAGGCAGTGTGTCCGCCTTGTGAAAAACCTAAAACATTAATTTTAACTTTGTTTATATCAACACTTTTAGAAATTTCTTGATAGACATTGTCGATCATATTGATATAATCTATTATTTCGGTTTCTCTATCTTCTTTAGTCATCCAGGCTGTGCCGATTTTTCCTGTAAATCCTCTCATATAAAATTTATTCATTCCTTCTGGAGCAACAATAAGAGTATTATTATCTTCAATAAATTCAAAATTTTTTAGAAATTCATTTGCTAATTGAGCATAGCCATGAAAGATAAACCAAACATTAGTTATAGATTTACTTGGATTTCCCAAGGTATAGTAACGTGCAGTTTTAGTTGTTTGTATATGCTTTTCTTTGATCATAATATCTAATAAGTGCAAACGAAAATTAGTTAAAACCTATCAAGTGATTTAGTTGACTCTACGATAATTGTATTTCCAATTTTTATTTTACCAAAGCTATGAACTAAAGCATTTTGTCCAAACATAATTTTATTATTGAAATTTCTGTAAGTGTTAAGTGTTGAAAGAGGTTCTTTGTTCTTGCTTGCATTTGAATCAATTGTAGTAATTACACAACGGGCACAGGGTTTAACAACAGAAAACTTAATTTTACCAATTTTTATACTTTGCCAATTATCTTCATCATGAGGTCTGCCCCCTGAAAACACTAAATTTGGTCGGAAGTTTTTCATTTCAACAGGTTTATTCATTTTGCTATTCAAAAAACTTAGTGATTCTTCACCAACAATTAAAAATGGATAGCCATCGGCAAAGCTTACATTTTGACTTATGGGAAAATATTTCACGCCGGTCTTTCTTTTTGTTGAATCCGGCATATAAACCAGCGAACAATTAGCATCAAGAGCTTCGCCGAACCATTCATTAATTTCCTGACTGTATTTTTTTGCAATGCAAAGGTCATCCCAAATTTTAACTTTCACTTCTGTACTTGGAATTTGGTTGACATCGACAACTAATGGTGACATATCTTTTTGAATATGCTTAAAAATTAATTTATCATTTTTAATTTTGGGATTAATAAAAATCATTTGTGGCAATAAACGTTGAGTTATAAAGCTATTATTTTCATCAATAAGCATCCATCTTCTGTCATATTGCAGACCACGCTCTTCAACCAAAGACTGCTCAAGTGAAATACCCGGCAATGATTTAACCGGATAGATATTTATATGGGTGAGTTGATATTCTGACATTTAGTCTGATCGGTTATAATTCAGCGAAAAAAAATTGCCGGCAATTGTTTCACAATAAACCCATTAAAAGCAAAAAGAAATTGCACTCAGATGACGCTGATAATACAGATTTTCAAAGATGACAAAATTTAAATTTCTAATCAGCTAAAATCAGCGTTAGCTGAGTTATCAGTGTCTCATTAAAAATTAAATTTCCCCATCATATCTTAACCACTCTTGGGTACGGTGGAAAAAGAAAACGTAACCCCTAACTTGAAGTTTTTCATTTTCAACCCAAAGTTTGCAATCATAAATTTTGCCTTTTTTAGGGTCCATAATTTCACCATCTTCCCACTCATTGTCATCTTCTTGATATTCCATATCCGTAATGATTGTCATACCCAAAACCTTTTGATTATATCTTGGATCATCTTCATCACATTTATCACACACTGGGTCAGGATCTTCTCCAGGTTTTCTAAATAACTTAACTACATCGCCGTATAGTTTTCCGTCATTCAAATATATTTTTACAATAGATTTAGGCTGACCGGTTTCATCATCAATAGTTTTCCACAAGCCGGTAATTTTTTCATGCTGTGCGTTAAGGTTAATGCTGAAAAAGAAAGAAAGCACGATTACAGAAAGTAGATTAAATATTTTGTTCATTTATTTCTCCTATTTGTATTGATACTGAAAATTTAGTTTAAATCTTTGTACAATGCAATTTATAATTTATTCAAAGTAATTAAAGTTATCTCCGGTGTCGAATTATATCTTATTGGTGCAAGAGACATTCCCAATCCTCTTGTAACTACCATCATCATTTCGTCAAACCAAAATTGTCCTCGCATATATGGTGTTTCTATCATAGTTGGTGATAAATTATAAAACGGAAATAGAAAGGTTATCTGTCCGCCGTGAGTATGACCGCATAAATACAAGTCATAATTTTTCTCGGCTGCTTTTTTAATCATAAATTCTCTGGGTTGGTGGGTTAAGAAAATTTTAAGATCAGCATTATTATGGTTTGTAGTAAGGGAGTCTAGTAATCTTTCACTTATTGTTTCGACATAAGTATTTGTTATAAAAGTGACTTGAATATTTGAACTATCAATTCCCAACATTAATTTGTTGTTATCAATCATCGGAATATCAACTTTAGAAAGAGCTTTTGTAACTTCACTTAGACTTCTTTCATTGTCACCCCGGTAAGCCCAATTATCATGATCTCCAACACAAGTAAAAACACCATTCTTGGCTTTTACTTTACTAAGCTGTTTGGCAGAAAACTCAATAAAATTAGGAGTGCTAGTTATCATATCACCGGCCATTAAAACCAAATCTGGATTTGTAGAATTGAGCTTCTCAATAAATTTACTTAATCTTTTTTCATCAGTATATTTATCAGCTTGAATATCAGAAACAAATCCAATTTTAAATCCGTTCAAAACTTCCGGAAGATTCTCTTTCTTAAATATCACTTCTCTTATTTCAACCGAGTTATAATCATAGACAACTCTTATTGGCACATAAACAATAGTTATTAAGAATATTGTAAAAAATAAGATCGCTTTTGTTTTGATGATTTTAGATTTAATGTTTTTAATAAATGGAAGAACTAAAAGGTGTATTGATTCTATCAATAAAAAGATTAGTGTGGCCTGAACAATTAACATTGTACCAATCCAAAATGGATATAGAACTAAATAATCGAATATTATGTTGTCCGGAGGAGCAAAATATCCTGACTTAGTTGCTAAAACATATATCCATGCTGCAATTGCTATGATTGGATAAATATTGATGAGAACAATAAGAATCCATTTAATTAGATTTACTTTTCCTGCAGATACTTTAGGGAAAACAATTTTAAATGAACTTGTTACCTTTTTAAAGAAGTAAAATTCAAGAATAAATACTGCAAGCAGAACTAGAATAACTTTAACGGCAAATGGCATAAATATTTGAGGTATTAATTGTTTGTTTTGTTTTTAAAGTCAGCTATAAACTCTTTTGTATAATTTGATAAAACTAATCTTCCGCTGTTTTCAGCTCTCTCTTCTAACAATTTATCCCAGTGATCTGTTCCTTCCCAGAAAACTTTTTTCAAGCTTGTCAGTGCTTCCGAACTCCGCTCACTTAATTTTGAAGCAAATTTATTTATTTCCAAATCTAATTCTTCTATACCTTCAAATACATTGTGATAAAAGCCACTCTTCTTTGCCCAATCGGCATTTCGCCATTCGCAGTCTAATGACATTTCAACAAAAGCTTCTTTGCCAATTTTGCGCTCAATTGGCGGACCAACAACAAAAGGTCCTAAGCCCAAAGCAAGCTCGCTAAGTTTTAGTGATGCATTTTTTGTTGCAAGAGTGTAATCACAGACAGCAACCAATCCCACTCCGCCGCCAACAACCTTTCCTTGAATTCTGCCCACTACAATTTTTTTACATTTACGGACTACATTTATTAAGTTGGCAAAATTCATAAAAAACTTTTTCCCATCCTCGAAATTATCAATCTCAATTAGTTCATCAAATGAGGCGCCGGCACAGAATGTTTTTTCTCCTTTACTTTTAAGGATTATTACATTTATGTTAGTATCATCAGAAAGCTGATTGAACTTTTCAGTCAATTCTTTTAGCAGAGTGGCAGGAAGTGAATTGCTCTTGGGATGATAAAAATTGATTGTTGCAATTTTATTTTGGGTCTCTAATTTTACGAAGCCGTTGTTCATAATGTTAATCCAATTAAATAATTTTGTTTAGTTTCTGACACTTTTTTCTATTAGTTAATCTAATTTATTATTAATAAGATTACATAATTTCTGGATTCCCGATCAAAACATTTGGGAATGACACATCATACTAAATAATATTGATAACTTCACTCAAATCATCAATCAGATAATCTGGTTCGTAGCTTTTTAATTCTTCAACTTTTCTATAGCCGTATGAAACAGCACATGTTTGCGCTCCGCCATTTTTACCGCACATAATATCAAGCTCAGTATCGCCAATCATTAAAGTATTGCTTGGCTCAATATTAACTTCGTTGCAAATTTTAAGAAGTTGATCTGGTGCAGGTTTAATTGCAATTCCGTTTTTTCTACCTTCAATTACATCCAAGTATTTTGCTACACCAAAGTGATGCGAAATTTTTTCTGCTTGATCTTGCCCTTTGGTAGTTAGTAATCCGGTTTTAATATCTTTGCTTTTTAGAACTTCAAAAAGTTTAATGCTATTTTCATAAAGTTTTGAATCCTCAATAAAATCAAAGTAAAAACCTTTATAAACATTAATAAAATGTTCAACATCCGGCACTTCAATTTTGCACGCATCAAAAATATCTGCAAAGTGATGACCAAGCAAATTGTAAAATAATTCTTTGTCCAAGTTGGTATTGAGCTTTAGATTTTCTAATGTTTTTATTGTTGCTTTGTAAATTGTCTCATGAGAATTTACTAATGTACCGTCTAAATCAAATACTATACATTTAATCATTGTTGCCTTTTGTTAATTCTTTTTATAACCAATTAAATTTCCACTGTCATACCGGTTTGTGTTTTTTACAATACCGGTATCTAATAAACTAAATAAAATCGTCATATAAGTCATTCCAGTTTGGATTTAATTCATTTATAATATTTTCTTTGTATTCACGTTTCCATTTTTTCATTCTCTTCTCTTGTTGAATTGCTGATTTTATATCATTTGTATCTTTGTACCAAACTAGCTTTTTACAATTGTATTTTTTTTAAAGCCTTCAAATAATTCATTTTTGTGCTCATAAACTCTTCTGACTAAGTCATTTGTAACCCCAATATAAATAACTTTATTATTCATACTTGACATCATATAAACATAATAGGTTTTCATATTTTTTTAGATCCCGGTATTCCGCAAAACAAATACGAAAACCAGAATGACAAATTAATTAAAGTCTATCCTCAAATCTAAAATCCATAAACAGAAAAACCGCCGTCAACAGCTATTGTTTGTCCGGT